>JBBRVF010000373.1:0-2141 GCA_038247145.1 Solirubrobacterales bacterium
CCGGCTTTTCGGTCGGCGAGCTCGGCGCCGCAGGGCTGGCCCAGAAGGGGCGGACCGGAGGCATGTACGACCGCTTCCGCGCCCGGATCACCTTTCCGATCCGCGATGCGCGCGGTCGCGCAGTCGGCTTCGGCGCGAGGGCGATGCGCGACAACCAGAAGCCCAAGTACCTGAACTCGGCCGAGAACGAGCTTTTCCACAAGGGCGAGATCCTCTACGGCATCGATGTCGCCCGTCCGGCGATGGCGAAGGCCGGCTCCGCCCTGGGGGTCGAGGGCTACACCGACGTGCTCGCACTTCACCAGGCCGGACTGGCCGAAGCGGTCGGGGTCATGGGCACGGCGATCACCGAGCCCCAGCTGGCGATGCTCTCGGGAACCGTCGATACGGTGGTTCTGGCCCTCGATGCCGACGCCGCGGGACGCAAGGCGATGCTCCGGGCCCAGGAGGTCGCCGTCGGGCGCAAGCTTACGATCCGGGTGGTCGCGATGCCGTCCGGCGAGGATCCGGCCGAGATCGCGACGGCCGAAGGCGGCGGGGAGAAGTTCAGGGCGATGGTCGAGGCTGCGGTCGACCTGCCCGAGTTTCAGGTCGCGATGATCCTCGACGGGGTCGACAACTCCTCTCCCCAGGATCGCGACCGTGGACTGGGGGAGGTCTCTCCGGTACTGGCGGCGATCCCGGCCGGAGCGACCCGGGAGCACCTGACCCGGCGGGTCGCCGACCGGCTCGGGATCGATCCGACCGTTGTGGTCTCCCGGCTCGAACAGGCCCCGTCCGAACCGCCTGGGTCGCAGGGCGCTCGCGGTAACGGTTCCGTCGACCGTACGAGGTCGGCGAATCCCCAGGCCGAGGCCCCCGCCCAGCCTTCGGGTGGTTCGCTGCTGTCGCGGCGCGAGCGTCTGGAGCGCTCGATGCTGGTCATGTGCGTGGCGAGGCCGACGGAGGGCCGCGAGTACCTCGAGCAACTCGAAGACCGTCACCTCAGCTCGCCTTTGATCCACCGCACGGTGGCCTGGCTCAGGGATCACCTCGACCATCCGATGGAAGGGCTGGACCCCGACGACCGCGAAATGCACCGGTTGATCAGCGCAATGGTGGTCCGGGCCGACCCCGGACAGGTCGGTGACGGCTCGATCCGCCGCAACTTCAAGGAACTGGAACTGGCCGCCCTGGAGGATCAGATCGCCGCCGCCGGTCGAACCGGTGACAACGAACTCCGGGCCCGCCTCAACCGCGAGCGCTCGGCCCTGGTCGAAGAAGTTCGCAGGGCCGAGGCATAACCGGCCGCAGGCCGGCATCGACGCTGGTTGTTGCAATAGCTCTCGCGACGATCGCGATCGGCTGTGGTTCGGAATCCGGGGAGCCGAGGATTGCCGGGCCGACCGGTCCGGGCTCTGGCCCGCGGGCCTGCACGGAGATCGGCTGTGAATCGGGCGTTTTTGCGGACCTCTCCAGCCTTCGGCGCTCCAGGCCGTCTGTCGACAAGGTCCGGATTTGCCTCGGTTCGACCTGCGACACCTTCAACCGCGAAGAGTTCAGTTACACCAACGTCGTCAATCGCCGGCTCAAGGTCGAGGGCCTCAGACGGGTCACCCTGGTCGGTTCCGACGAGTCCGGAAATGTGATCCTGCGCGACAGCGTCGCCGCGCCGTCGGTGCGCCGACAGCCGAATGGCCCGGACTGCCCGCCGGTCTGCTTTCAGGTCACGGTCCGCGTTGATCCCGAAGGCAGGCTGGTTCGGTAGGGTTCTGCCTCCACTCGACTCCTCGTGACGAGGAATCCCGGAGCGATCCGGGCAGTGACATTCGGGGGTAGCTCAATGGTAGAGCGCCGTCCTGTTAAGTCGGTGGTTGGCGGTTCGAGTCCGCCCCCCCGAGTCATTTCGCCGCCAGGGCTTCGATCAACTCGGAACCCCTGGCGGCGCCGTCGTGCCCGGCCGACCATCGGGAGATCTCTGCGGCCCTGTCGCGGTACGAGAGATCGCCGAGGATCTCGGCGACGGCCCAGCGCCGCGAGCGCGGGCCGGCCCAGCTCCACCAGACCGAGAGGCCGACGCCGGCCCAGGTGATGCGTGCGGCGGTCTCGTTCATGTCCCCGGCCGCCGGGCAGGTCAGCACCGGCACCCCGTCGGCGAGCGC
>JBBRVF010000374.1:0-2137 GCA_038247145.1 Solirubrobacterales bacterium
AGTTGCTGATCGAGCAGGGCCGCGAGGATCTGGTGGCGACTTGAGCGCCGCCGAAGAGAGGGAAGCGTGGGTCACATCCGTCCGGGCGGTGGCTGAGGACCGCGGGCTCATCTACGAGGAGGTCGGGGGGATCAACGCCCGCGACGCCCCCCCGGCTCTGTGTCCGGGAGGCTCGAATCGTCTGACCGGCGAACTCGCTCCGGAGTTCTGGGGCTCGAGTTGCGACGCGGCCGAACATGAGGAAGGGCGCTTCCTCGGGAAGGCTGTGCTGCCGGGCGCGCTCCTCGCGAAGGCCCACATGCCGGACCTGACCGCCGTCGTTCCGGCCTTCGACGTCGAGTCCATTGAGGCCACCCCCGACGAGCAGGTCCGCAAGCTCAGCAGCCGTCGGGTCCAGTTCGAGAGCATCGACTTCAACCAGAGGTTCATCGCTACGGTCCCGAAGGGTCACGATCCGATCGCTCTTCGCGAGCTCTTCAGTCCGGGCTTCCTCGATTGGGCAACGACGATCGATCGCGAGGTCGACTTCGGTGCCTCCGACCGCCAGCTCTACTTCCTCTGGCGCCTCCGCGAGCTGACCCGCGACGAGCTCGAGCTGGCTCTCGAGAACGCCGGCGAGTTGTTCCGGCGGGTCCGGGCAGAACTCGAGGAAGACGGCGTCGCGACCTACCCGACCGGTCCCTGGTACGCGGGGATGGAGCCGTTTCCAGCTTAGCGGCGGCCGCCCTTCCCGGCGAAGTCGCCAACCGCGGGTCCCGCCGCGGGGTGGATCGCACCGCCAGCTGACGCGGGTGTCGACCCACGCCCGCGCCACCCGCAGCAAGACCCCCACGAGGACCGACCCCCCGCAGTGGCCGGCAAACGGTGGACGTGGGTCGCTCAGGTGTCATAGAGCATCGGTGGTCTCCACCGGTCAACGCAACAGTGAACCTGTTGTGCTGACCGAAATGGAGATGAGTAATGAAGAACGGCAAGCGAGAGCCGCGTCCGCGGCTGAGCCACGCGACACGACTCGAGGTCCTCGACCAGATCTCTCTCGGAGCGACACAACCTGAGGCTGCTGAGGCTGTCGGGTGCTCGATCAATAGCGTCAAGAGGATCGTGGCCGCTGCCGGTGGAACGCCCTCGCGGCGCTCGCGGCGGCGACGGAGATCGCCACTTCGGCTTTCGTTGCTCGAGCGCGAGGAGATGAGGGCGGGTATCGCCGCCGGCGATTCCTTCAGGCTGATCGCGCGCAGGATCGGGCGTGCCCCCTCGACGGTCAGCCGCGAGGTCGGTGGGACCCGAGGCCGTCACCGCTACAGGGCGACGAAGGCAGATGACCGGGCCTGCCTCGCCGCCCGGCGGCCCAAGCGCTCGAAGCTGAGCTGCAGCCCGCGGCTTCGCCGGCGGGTCCGCGGGATGCTGATCGACAACTTCTCCCCGCAGCAGATCTCGGCCAGACTGAGGTTCGAGAACCCCAACGATCCGGAGATGCGCATCGCCCCCGAGACGATCTACCAATCGCTCTACGTCCAGTCCAGAGGCCGCTTCCGCAAGGACCTGACCAAGCACCTGCGAAGTGGCCGCTCAGCCCGAAAGCCCCAAGGCAAGGGCTCCAGCAGGGGCAGGATCAAGGACATGATCTCGATCTCCGAGCGCCCGGCGGAGGTCTCAGACCGGGCCGTTCCCGGCCACTGGGAGGGCGATCTGATCGTCGGGCGATCGAACCGTTCGTTCATCGGCACCCTGGTCGAGCGCCAGACCCGGTTCGTGATGCTCGCCTACCTCGGGACCGACTCGACCACCCAGACCGTCACCGCCCAGGTCGCCTCCCAGATCAAGCGGCTGCCCGAGCAGCTGCGGCTGTCTTTGACCTGGGATCAGGGCACTGAGATGGCCGCCCATCTCGACTTCACGGTTGCGACCGGTGTCCATGTCAACTTCTGCGATCCGCTCTCGCCCTGGCTGCGAGGCTCCATCGAGAACACCAACGGACTGCTGAGGCAGTACTTCCCGAAGGCCACCGACCTGGCCGTTCACGGCCAGGTCGAGCTCGACCGCGTTGCCGCTCAGCTCAATGGTCGCCCCCGGCAGACACTCGGCTGGCTCAACCCGGCTGAGAAGATGACGGAGCTGCTGTTGCGTTGATCGCCTG
>JBBRVF010000375.1:0-2119 GCA_038247145.1 Solirubrobacterales bacterium
GTTCGAGGAATCGAAGGTGCTCGAGTGCTGTCAGGAACTTCTCGGCGAAGACCTGCTGGTATCGCTGCAGGACCTCGGTGCGGCGGGGCTGACCTCTTCCGCGGGCGAGATGGCATCGGCCGGAGGGGTGGGCATCGACATCGACGTTGCCCTGGTGCCGCTGCGCGAGGCTGACATGGAGCCCTTCGAAATCATGGTTTCGGAATCGCAGGAGCGCATGCTGGCAGTGGTCGAACCGGCCCGGGTAGATGTGGTGCTGGCGATCTGCGACAAGTGGCAGACAGCCTCGGCGGTCATCGGCGAAGTCACCGACAGCGGCGACTTCCGCATCCTCAAGAGCGGCGAGACGGTCGGCGAAATCGCGGTCGGCGACCTGGTCGACGGCTGCCCGCTCTACAACCTCGACCCGGCGCCGCCGACCGAGTGGATCTACGGCAATCGCAGCAGCATTCGCGAAGGAGCCGACGCCGGCGAGACCTTACTCAGCCTGCTCGGCTCCCCATCGATCGCCTCGAAGCGCTGGGCCTACGAGCAGTACGACTCCCTGGTCGGCTCGCGCACCGTCAGGCCTTCCGGCACAGCCGACGCCGCCGTACTGAACATCCCTGAGGCGACCAGGGCGATCGCGGTGGCGATCGACGGCAACGGCCGACGGGTCGCCTGCGATCCGCTCCTCGGCACGGTCGAGAATACGCTCGAGTGCGCGGCCAACCTCGCCTGCGTCGGTGCCGAACCGCTCGGGGTGACCAACTGCCTGAACTTCGGCAACCCGGAAAAGCCGACTGTGGCCTGGCAGCTGAGCGAGTCGATCCGCGGCCTTGGAGACGCCTGCCGTGCGCTCGACCTGCCGGTGGTCGGAGGCAACGTGTCGCTCTACAACGAGACTCCTTCGGGACCGATCTACCCGACCCCGGTCGTCGGAATGGTCGGCGAGCTTCCCGACCCGGTCAACTGCGGTGGCGAGCCGTGGCGCGAGGGCGAAACCGTCGCGCTGGTCGGGCCGATCGATCCCTCGCCGGCCGGATCGGAGCTGGAAGGGCTGCGCGGCGAACTCGGACAGGGACTTCCGGCCTTCGAGATCGGGCCGGTACGGGAGGCAATCGAACTGATCCGCGATTCGGTCCGCTCGGGCTCGATCCGAACGGCCCACGACGTCTCCGACGGAGGAATCGCGACAGCCCTCGCCGAGCTTGCGATCGGCGCCGGTACCGGCTGCCGGTTGAACCTGCAGCCGGTGATGGCCCTGCACGGCTGCAGCGGTGAAGACGCTCTGTTCGGGGAAGGTCCGGGCGGCTTCATCGTCGCCGGGGACGAAGCCGAGATCGAGCACCTCGGTGGCCACGGTGTGCAGGTCGAGATCCTCGGCTCCGTCGGCGGTGAGCTGATCGAAATCGCCGTTCCGGACCAGCAGGTCAAGGTTCTGGTCGGCGAGGCCCGGGCCTCATACGAATCGCTCGCCTCCCGTCTGGAACCCTGAGCACGCAGGGCACCGACACCTCCGAAAGCCGCCGCGACCTGGTCGCACAGGTCGCCAGGCCGCTGCGCAGGTTCATGGCGGCGGAGACCAGCAGTGCGGGTCTTCTGCTGGCAGCGACGGTGATCGCCCTCATCTGGGCAAACTCTCCGGCCTCATCCGCCTACGAATCGGTCTTCGCGACCGAATTCAGCATCAACCTCGGCCAGTGGTCGCTCGCCGACGACCTCCGCCACTGGATCGACGAGGGCCTGATGGCGATCTTCTTCTTCGTGATCGGCCTCGAGGTCCGTCAGGAACTCTCGACCGGCGAGCTGACCGACCGACGCCGGGTAACTGTGCCGTTGATCGCGGGAATCGGCGGGATGCTGATCCCGGCGGCGATCTTTCTGTTGATCAACCCGAGCGGCGAGGCCGCCAACGGCTGGGGAGTGGTGATCGCCACCGATACGGCCTTCGTGCTCGGCGCGCTGGCGCTGGTCGGACCGAAAGCACCAACCCAGCTGAGAATTTTCCTGCTGACCCTGGCGATCGTCGACGACATCGTCGCGATCACGATCATCGGCTTCTTCTACTCCGACGCGCTGGACCCGGTGGCGCTGGCGGTGGCCGCTCTGTGTCTGGCGATGATCGCGCTGCTCCCGA
>JBBRVF010000376.1:0-2111 GCA_038247145.1 Solirubrobacterales bacterium
CGGGCTGATTGCCGCTGCCGCGGGCTCCGTCGTCGGCGCGGCGACAAACGACTCCGGCGCGCTGTTCATCCACGTGGGAGTTCTCTACCTTGGTCTGGTGCTGGGATTCACCTGGGCCGCGCGGCCCACGAGGACCGGACCTTAAGTTATGCTGGCGGTTCGTGCGAATTGCCCTCGTCACCCCGTATTCATGGACGTATCAGGGCGGTGTCAATCGGCACATCCAGTCGCTGGCCGAAGAATTCATCGATCGAGGCCACTACGTTCGTGTCATTGCACCGTTCGATCCTCCCGATCGATTTTCCAAGCTGCTCCACAGGGCGCCGGCTGAAGATGTCGCACTTCCCGACTATTTGATCCCGGCGGGCCGCACGATCGGCATCGGCTCGAACGGGTCGGTCTCGAACATCCCGCTCTTCCCGGAGTCGATCAGCGTCACCCGCCGGGCGATCGAGCAGGGCAACTTCGACGTCGTCCACGTACATGAGCCGACCACGCCGGTCAACGGATGGGACACATCCCTCTCCAGCGACACGCCGGTGGTCGGCACCTTCCACGCCTACGCGACCAAACCGCTGCCGCATCGCCTCGCGGCCTTCGCCGGCGCCAAGCGGGTGATGAACCGTCTTTCAGCCAGGATCGCGGTCTCTGAAGCCGCCGCCTGGACAGGTCGCCGCTGGTACGGGGGCAACTATTCGATCATCCCGAACGGGGTCGATGTCTCGGCAGCCCCGTCCGGTCCGAAGCCGAAGTCCGACCACCTGCGGGTCCTCTTCGTCGGACGCCCCGAGGAGCGAAAGGGTCTGCCGGTCCTTCTCAGGGCCTTCGAAGGCCTGGTCGAACACGATGTGCCGAGCCGCCTCGGGATCGTCGGGGCCGACGCCGGCGACGTGCGCCGGCTGACCACCCACAGCGACATCGACGGCCACCTTGACCTCCACGGGCGGGTCTCGGAACCCGAACTCTGGAGGCACCTCCACGAAGCCGACCTGCTCTGCGCCCCGTCGCTTTCCGGAGAGAGCTTCGGAATGGTCCTGACCGAAGCATTCGCCGCCGGTACGCCGGTGATCGCTTCCGGAATCGCCGGGTACCGTGATGTCGTCAGCGACGGGCACGACGGCGTTCTGGTTCCGCCGGGCGATCCCCAGCGCCTCGCCGAGGAACTCCAGCTTGCCCACCAACAGCCCGACCGTCTTGCCCGCATGGGCGAAGCCGCCCGCGAAAGCTCGCTTCGCTTTACCTGGCAGAGCGTCGCCGATCAGGTGACCGGGGTCTACGAGCGGGCGATCGAGGTTCCCGCGCCGGCAACCTCCGGCGATCGCGTCCGACGCCGCCTGGGGGCAATGCCCAGCGACGGCCTTCCCCACCAGCCGGCCAGACGGCTCGAGTCGATCGATCCCGAAGTTGCGATCGTCTCCGGGCGCATGCAGAAGGTGCGTAAGGTCGCGCTCGGCCTGGTCGGAGTGATCGGTCTCGGCATGACCGTGCTGGCCGCCCGCAAGATAGGAGTCGACCGGGTCGCCGAATCGATCGTCCGGTCGGACCTCTCCTGGGTGTTCCTCGCGCTCGCGCTCATGGGCGCATCCCTCTTCGTCCGAGCCCAGTCCTGGTTTTACATCACCCGTGCGGCGATGCCCGGGGCATCGCTTCGGCGCCGCGACTTCGCTTCGGCGACGATGATCGGGGTGTTGATGTCTGCGACGCTTCCGGCCCGCCTTGGCGAGCCCGCCAGGGCGCTGGCGCTTTCCCGGCATACCGGCCGGGCGAGGGAAAGCCTGCCGGTCGTCGTCGGCACCCTGGTTTCGCAGACCGTCTTCAACCTGATGGCCCTGCTGATGCTCGGCATCATCATCATCGCCAGCACCGACCTCTTTCACAACAGCACCAAGACCGTCTTCACCTTCAGCCTGATTCCGCTGGCCCTGCTGCTGGTCGTGATCGTGCTGCCTTCGATCCTCAAGAACCAGGGCGACAGCCGGCTGGGCGTGGTCGCAGCGGCGATCCACTCGGCCATGGTCCAGGTCCGCTCGGGCCTGGCAATCTTCAGGCAGCCGCGCCTCGGCATCCCGGCCTTCCTGCTTCAGACGTCTGCGTGGGCCATTCAGCTCGCC
>JBBRVF010000377.1:0-2098 GCA_038247145.1 Solirubrobacterales bacterium
CCGAGGCGACCGTCTCGGGTTTGGCTACGGGGGCGCCGTCGACCAGCGGCGCCGAGCCGGCGGCCTGGAAGCCGTAAAGGATCGGCGAGGTGTCCCATTCCTGAAAGCCCTTCCAGTAGGCGGTGACGTTGCCGGCGTTTCCGACCGGTATGGAGAGCGCGTCGGGCGGTCCGCCGAGTTCCTCGATCAGCTCGAAGGCGGCGGTCTTCTGGCCCTCTATCCGGTATGGGTTGACCGAGTTGACCAGCTCGATCGGGTGCCGCTCGGCCAGCTCGCGGACGATGACCAAGGCGTCGTCGAAGTTTCCTTCGAGGGCGATCACCCGGGCACCGTGGATCAGCGCCTGCGCGAGCTTTCCGATCGCGATCTTGCCCTCGGGCACGATCACCGCGCCGGTCAAGCCGGCCCGGACCGCATAGGCGGCGGCGCTGGCGGCGGTATTGCCGGTCGAGGCGCAGATCACCGCTTCGGCGCCGCGGCCCTTGGCCCGGGATACGGCGACAGTCATGCCGCGGTCCTTGAACGAGCCGGTCGGGTTGGCGCCTTCGATCTTGAGGAAGACGTTGGCGCCGATGCGCTCGGAAAGCCGCGGCGCCGGTACCAGCGGGGTCGAGCCCTCGTTGATCGAGACGATCGGGTCGCCCGGCTCGAGCGGGATGTACTCGCGGTATCTCTCGATCAGTGGCTGCGGCATGGCGACCTAGACGAACTCTTCTTCGATGACCCGGATGAACCGGGGGCCGGCGCGCAGCGAGCCGAGCTTGCCGATCTGCTCGACCGCCTCCATGAACAGCGACTCGGAGCAGCGGTGGACGACCATGACCAGACGGGCGTCGTTGCCCATCCCCTTCTGGACCACGCTCTTGACCGAAATGCCGCTGTCAGAGAGCATCTTGGCGACCTGGGCCAGAACACCGGGCTCGTCGGCCACTTCGAGGTGGAGGTAGAAGGAGGACTCGACGTCGGAGAGAATCGGCAGGTCGTTCCCGGCCCGGTGAACCGGTGCGTCGCCGGAAATGACCGAGACGACGTCCCCAAGCACTGCGGCGGCGGTCTCGAGCCCACCGGCACCGGGTCCCGACATCGTCACTTCGGTGATCTCCGGAGCCTGGACCATGACCGCGTTGAAGGGTCCGTTGATCGGCGCGAGCGGATGCCCCGGGTAGAGGAAGCAGGGGAAAACCCTGACCGTGATGCCGTCCTCGAAGCGCTCAGCGACACCCAGCAGCTTGAGCGAGAGCCCCAGTTCCTTGGCGTAGGCGAGGTCGTCCGGCTGGACCGACTCGATTCCCTCGAAGGGCACCTGGTCGAACTCGACCGGGGCGTGGAAAGCGAGCCGGGCGAGGATCGCCATCTTGGCCGCGGCATCGGCCCCGTTGACGTCGTCGGTCGGGTCGGCTTCGGCGTAGCCGAGTTCCTGTGCCCGGACAAGCACGTCCCCGTAGGAAGCTCCGGTCGAGGCCATCTCGGAGAGGATGAAGTTGGTCGTGCCGTTGACGATGCCGAAGACCTTGTTGAACTCGACCGCGCCGAAGCTCTCCTGAACGACGCGGATCACAGGCACTACGCCGGCCACGGCGGCCTCGAAGCGCAGCTGGACTCCGGCTTGCTCGGCGGTAGCGAAAAGCTCGGCCCCGTGCTGGGCCAGCAGCTGCTTGTTGGCGGTGATCACCGGCTTGCCGGCCTTCAGGGCGGCGAGCACATGCTCGCGGGCGGTCGTGGTGCCGCCCATCAGCTCGACGATCGCGTCTGCCCCGGCGAGGATCTCTTCAAAGTTGCCTTCGGTGGTGGTCAGGACACCGCTTATCTCTACGTTCGAGCCGGTGGCCAATCCAACTGCGGGCGCCCGGTCTTCGAGCAGCTTGACGAAAGCGCCGCCGACCGTGCCGCGACCGAGCAGGCCGATCCGGACCGCAGCCGCGACGCTCATGCGTCCCTCGCCAGCAGGTCGTCCCAGGTTTCCCGCCTGACCACGACTGTGGCCTCGCCGTCTTCGCAAAAGATCACCGGCGGGCGCCGCATGCCGTTGTAGTTGTTGGCCATGGCGTGACCGTAGGCACCGGTCGCCGGGGTGATCAGGATGTCGCCCACATGGGGA
>JBBRVF010000378.1:0-2075 GCA_038247145.1 Solirubrobacterales bacterium
AGGCTTACTGGGAAATCGAGGCTAGCCGCCGAGCAGGCCTTGACCGTAGATGCCGGCCCTTCCGGAACTCACCGCGTTTACCTTCTCCGGCCCCGTTCTGAAAGAGTCCGGCCTCACCTTGGGCGTGCCGCAGTCAATCAGCAGGACCAGAAGCCGTCGTCAGATGGTGCTGCACGGCCTGGTGGTCGTAGTGATCGATGCCGCGGCGTTACTGCTGCTCGCGGCGCTGCTCAGCGGTTTCACCGTTGACGGCCTCTGGGCCGCCCTCGCGACCGGCCTGCTGCTCGGGCTGCTCAATGCCTTCGTTTGGCCGGTGCTCTCCCGGTTCACACTGCGGATCTCCGTCTTGACCCTGGGCCTGTTCGGCCTCCTGCTCAACGGGCTGGTCGTCGCCGCGGCGATACTGGCAATGCCCTGGCTCCAGATCGACGGTCTTCCCGAGGCCCTGGCGATCACCTTCACCCTGGCCGCGCTGACTTCAGTCGCTTCCGCGCTGTTGGCGATCGACGAAGACAGCAGCTGGTACCTCAACGTCGTGCAGGCCCAGGCCCGGATCAGGGGCCAACGGACCGAGAGCGATGTCCCGGGAATCGTCTTCCTCGAGATCGACGGACTCGCCCACGACGTGCTGAGGCGGGCCCTGGCCAACGGCAGCGCACCGACGATCAGCAAGCTGATCCGGGAAGGCGACTTCCGCCTGGAAGAGTGGGAGACCGACTGGTCATCGCAGACCGGAGCCTGCCAGGCCGGCATCCTCCACGGCAACAACCATGACATGCCGGCCTTTCGCTGGTGGGAGAAGGACCGCGACCGGGCGATCGTCACCAACCACCCGCGCGACGCGGCCGAGATCGAGAGGCGCCAGTCCGACGGCCGGGGAATCCTTTTCGACGGCGGTGCCAGCCGGGCGAACATCCTCTCCGGCGACGCTCCCCATTCGCTGCTGACCATGAGCACCGTCCTCGAGCACCGCAAGGGAATCGGCCGCGACTACGCCGCCTACTTCGCCAAGCCGTATGCGGTGATCAAGACTGCGGTATTCACCATCGCGGAGATCTTCAGGGAACGGGCCTCGGCGATCCAGCAGGAGCGACATGACGTCCAGCCCCGGATCAAACGTAACTGGAGCTATGCCGTGATGCGGGCCTGGGCGACGGTGATCCAGCTCGACCTCCAGGTGGCAGCCGTGGTCGGCGACATGCTCTCGGGCCGGCCTTCGGTCTATACGACCTTTCTCGCCTACGACGAGGTCTCCCACCATTCCGGGATCGAACGCACCGAGACCCTCCAGGCCCTGCGCACGGTCGACCGCCAGATCGAAAGGATCATCAAGATCGCGCCGCTGTCGCCACGCCCCTACCGGTTCGTGGTCCTCTCCGATCACGGCCAGTCGCAGGGAACGACTTTTCTCGACCGCTACGGGGAGTCACTGGAAGACCTTGTCAGCGGGCTCTGCGAGGGCGCCGAGGTCGCCGGTGTAACCGGCGGCGAAGACGATGCCCGGGCCTACATCCACGCCTCGGTCGAAGAAGCCGACCGCGAGGACTCAGTCGCGGTCAAGACGCTGAAGCGGGCCGGTCGCAGCGGTGAGCCCGGCTCCCACCCGGACCCTGGCCAAGAGGCCGAACCTGCATCCGGCGATCCGCCGCCGGAACTATCGGTGATGGCCTCCGGCTGTCTCGGCCTGATCAGCTTTCCCCGGGAGCCGGGTCGCCTGACCCGCGAGCAGATCGACCGGCTCTACCCGAAGCTGATCGACAGCCTGAGGAAGCACCCGGGAATCGGCTTCCTGCTGGTCCGCTCGGAGACCGAAGGCGCCATCGTGCTTGGCCCGGGCGGCATCAACTACCTCGACCGGGACCGGATCGAGGGCAGTGACCCGCTGAAGCCATTCGGCCCCAACGCCGGGCAGCATGTCAAACGAAGCGACGGCTTTCCCCACTGCCCCGATCTGATGATCAACAGCACCTACTGGGACGACCTCGACGAGGTCGCCGCTTTCGAGGAACTGGTCGGCTCGCATGGCGGGATGGGCGGTCTCCAGTCATACCCGTTCGTACTCCACCCCGGAGACC
>JBBRVF010000379.1:0-2056 GCA_038247145.1 Solirubrobacterales bacterium
GGTCTACCAGCAGGTCGAGATCCCGACCGGCCCATTCAGGCACATTGTCGAGCTTCAGGTCGACGTTGACCCCGAGCGGGCCGAGGCGGCTTACGAAGACGGGATTCTGAGGATCGACCTGCCCTTGCGCGACGACGCCCAACTGACCCGCCGGGTGCCGGTCGACCACCGAAGGGCCGATGGTTCGGGTGGCTGAGGAGTCCGGACGGGACATGTTCTCCGGCAAGGAGGCGGCGGTCGAGTCGGTACCGGTTCTCGAGGTCGTCGAAAGCGGCCAGGAGGAAGCGGCCATCCGGGCCAGCGAGGCCCTGCCCGATGCGATGCCGGTCCTGCCGCTTCGCGACACGGTCGCCTACCCCGACACGCTCGCCCCCCTTGGTGTCGGCCAGGAGCGCTCGATCAAGCTCGTCGACGACGTTCTCGCCGCCAATCGCATGCTGGTCATGGTCGCCTCGACCGAGGCCGAAGAGGACGCCCCGTCGCCGGATCAGCTCTATGAGGTCGGCGTGGTCGGAGTGGTCACCCGCATGCTCAAGGTTCCGGACGGCTCGATCCGGGTTCTGGTCCAGGGAAGCCAACGGGTGCGGCTCGGCCCCTATGTGGCCGAAGAGCCCTACCTCGTCGCCCGGATCACCGAAATGCCGGACGTCGTCGACGACACCCCGGAACTGGAGGCCCTGAGCCGCAACGTCCAGCGCACATTCTCGGAGATCATCGAGCAGATCCCGTATTTGCCCGAGGAGCTCCAGATGGCGGTCACCAACATCGATGAGCCCTCGGCCCTTTCGCATCTGATCGCCGGAGCGCTGCGGATCCCGACTGCGGAGAAGCAGTCGCTGCTCGAGGAAGTTGATGTTTCAAAGCGACTTCGAATGCTGTCTGTAATCCTCGCCCGCGAGCTCGAGGTGATCCAGCTCGGATCGCAGATCCAGTCGGAGGTGCAGTCTTCGATCGACAAGGGCCAGCGCGAGTACTTTCTGCGCGAACAGCTGAAGGCGATCCAGGCCGAACTCGGAGAAGAAGACGAAACCGTAGCCGAAGCCAACGAGTTGCGCGAGCGGATAGAGGCGGCCGGGCTGCCGGAGCAGGCCCTCCAGGCGGCAGAGCGAGAGCTGTCCAGGCTGGAAAAGCTGCCGCCGGCGGCCGCCGAGCACGGCGTCATCCGCACCTACCTCGAGTGGCTGGTCGATCTCCCCTGGAATAACGAGACCGAAGACAACCTCGACATCGAGAATGCCGAGAAGGTCCTCAACGAGGACCACTACGACATGGAGAAGATCAAGGACCGGATCCTCGAGTATCTCGCGGTGCGCAGGCTGAACCCTGAATCGCCGGGGCCGATCCTCTGCTTCGTCGGGCCGCCCGGTGTCGGCAAGACCAGCCTCGGCAAGTCGATCGCCAGGGCTCTGGGCCGCGAGTTCGAGCGGATCTCGGTCGGCGGTGTCCGGGACGAAGCAGAGATCCGCGGTCACCGCCGGACATATGTCGGCGCGATGCCCGGAACGATCATCCGCGCCCTGCGCGACGCCGGCTCCCGCAATCCGGTTTTCATGATTGACGAGATCGACAAGATGGGCTCGGATTTCCGCGGTGACCCCTCCTCGGCCATGCTCGAGGTGCTCGACCCGTCCCAGAACGACTCCTTCCGCGATCACTACCTCGACATCCCGTTCGACCTCTCCGACGTAATGTTCATCGCCACGGCCAACGTGCTCGACACGGTCCCGGGACCGCTGCGGGATCGCATGGAGACGATCCAGCTTGCCGGCTATACGGTCGATGAGAAGCGCCACATCGCCCGCCGGTACCTGGTACCTCGCCAGATCCGCGCCAACGGCCTCAAGCCGAAGCAGATCGCCTTCACCGACCCGGCGCTGACCGCGATCATCGAGGAGTACACCCGCGAGGCCGGGGTGCGCAACCTCGAACGCGAGATCGGCACGGTCTGCCGCAAGGTCGCGAGGGTATTCGCCGAGAACGACGGCGAAGGCAAGAAGGTCAAGGTCTCCGGAAAGCGGGTCCGGGAGCTGCTCGGCCGCCGCCGCGTCTTCTCCGA
>JBBRVF010000380.1:0-2052 GCA_038247145.1 Solirubrobacterales bacterium
AAATAGAACGTCAGAAACTGCGGCTCCACTCGTCTCTCGAGCAGCCCAAGACCCCTGAGGACCTGCGGGCCCGGCAGCTGCGTGCCCGGGACATGCTGAGGGGAGACCTCGGAGGCGCCGACCTCGACGCCTACGTCGAGGAGCGGGTCGTGACCACCACCCTCGAGAAGGTGCTTAACGTCGCCCGTGCCAACTCGATCTTTCCCGCGACGTTCGGGCTGGCCTGCTGCGCGATCGAGATGATGTCGACCGTTTCGCCCCGGTACGACATCGCCCGCTTCGGCGCGGAGGCCTTCCGGGCCTCACCGCGCCAGGCTGACCTGCTGATCATCTCCGGCCGGGTCTCGATCAAGATGGCCCCGATCGTGCGGAGGATCTACGACCAGATGCTCGAGCCGAAGTGGGCGATCTCGATGGGCGCCTGCTCCTCCAGCGGCGGGATGTTCTCGAACTATGCGGTGGTACAGGGGGCGGACAAGTTCATGCCGGTTGACATCCACGTCCCCGGTTGCCCCCCTCGCCCCGAGGCGTTGATGTACGGCTTCAACAAGCTTCAGAAGCAGATCCTCGGCAACCCCGAGCCAGGGTGGCGGAGCCGCTACAACGCCCACGGAACCGAGGAGTGGGCCCGCGGCGGACCGGCTTCGAAGCCCTCCGAGGAGGCCGCCGAGGCTTACGTCCGCGCCCGCGAGGTTCTCGGTGCCTGACGCGCCAGGCCTGGAGCTGATCTTCGCCGGGATCAACAGCGAGTTTCCCGGGGCGGTGCTGGATACCAGCTATGACCGCGAGCAGGCGGCGCTGATCGTCCATCCCGATCACATCCGCGACGTGTTGATCTGGCTGCGCGACACCGACGGCCAGCAGTACACCTTCCTGGCTTCGGTCCACGGCGCCGACTACCTGCCGGCCGAGCCGCGCTTTGCGGTCCATTACGAACTGCTCAATCGGGAACGTTACGAGCGGCTCAGGGTCAAGGCGCTTCTGCCGGATCCGGCTGCGGATACCGAGCCGAACCGGAACGGCCACCAGGACGATGAGGCCACCCGGGCCTTCGTCCCGCCGGCTTTCGGGGCCGACAAATACCGCGATCCCGAGGCCCTGCACTCAGAGCAGCGGGAAGCCGAGGTGGCGGCAGGTACAGCGGCGAGCGAACACGACGACGGGCCCGAGGCCAACGGCGCGGCCGAGCCCGACACTGGCGCCGGCGATCCGGCCGGGGACGGTCTGCCCCACATCGAGTCGGTGGTCGACCTCTTCCCGACCGCCGAGTTCCAGGAGCGCGAGGTCTACGACTTCTTCGGCATCGTCTTCGACGGCCATCCCGACCCGCGGCGCATCCTGATGCCCGAGGACTATGTCGGCCACCCCCAGCGCCGCGACTTCCCGATCGGCGGAGAGCCGGTCATCTTCACCCGCGACGAAGTCACCAACCCGGGCTGGTGGAACTGATGGAGTCCGGATCCAGGAGCGAGCCGCGCGACAGCCTCATAGACCAGGAGCTGACCCCGGCGATGATGGCGATGGAGATCGAGTCGAAGCTTCCCGGGGCCACGGTCGAACTCGAGCCCGAGCAGGAGATGATGACCGTCAACATGGGGCCGCACCATCCGGCCACCCATGGAGTGCTTCGGCTGGTCGTCGACCTCGAAGGCGAGGTGGTCAAGGACCTCAAGCCGATCGTCGGCTACGTTCACACCGGGATCGAAAAATCCTGCGAGTCGATGGCCTACTGGAAGGTGATCCCGTTCGTCGAGCGCATGGACTACCTCTCCTACTTCTTCAACATGCAGGCTTACTGCGGCGCCGTCGAGAAGCTGATCGGGCTCGAGATCCCGCGCCGCGCCCAGTACCTGAGGGTGCTCCACATGGAGCTCAACCGGCTCCACTCCCATCTCGTCTGGCTCGGCACCACCGCCCTCGACGTCGGCGCGATGAGCGTCTACTTCTACTGTTTCCGCGACCGCGACAAGGTGCTCGATCTGTTCGAGATGTCCGCCGGCCAGCGCATGCATACGCGTTACTTCCAGATCGGCGGCGTGGTCGAAGACATCC
>JBBRVF010000381.1:0-2025 GCA_038247145.1 Solirubrobacterales bacterium
CGTTCGGCCAGCGCCGGGTGAAGTTGTTTCTCGAAACGGGCCGAAGCCTCCGATCGCAGGTTCAGCTCGCGTGAGCTCTTGAGGATGTTGGGGCCGTTCCAGGTGGCGCCTTCGAGCAGGACCGAGGTCGTTGAATCCGACACCTCCGAGACCGAGCCGCCCATGATGCCGGCGATCGCGGCCGGGCCGTTGCTATCGCAGACCAGCACCATTCCAGGCTGGAGCTCGCGCTCGATGCCGTCGAGGGTGCTCACTTTCTCCCCTTCTACAGCGCCGCGCACGGTGAGCGCCCCGCTTGGAACCAGGTCGAGGTCGAAGGCGTGAAGGGGCTGGCCGGTGAGCAGCATCACGAAGTTGGTGATGTCGACCACGTTGTTGATCGGCCGCTGTCCGGCCGCCACCAAGCGGGCGACCAGCCAGTCAGGCGACGGCTCGACCGTGACCCCGGTGAAGGCCCGCGCGGTAAAACGCGGGCAAAGCTCCGGATCCTCGACCGTGACCGAAACGAGATCGGCGACGGCGCCACCGTTCGGAATCGGCTCGCCTGCCCACGGCTCAGGGCCGAGTTCGGCGCCGGTGATCGCATGGGCCTCGCGGGCCACCCCGTAGATGCTGAAACAATCGGTCCGGTTCGGGGTCACCTCGAGTTCGAGCACGACCTCGTCGAGCCCGACCACCTCGGCCGCCGGAGTCCCCGGCTCGGCCACGCCGTCTTCGAGCGCGAGGATTCCGTCGCTCTCGATGCCGAGCCCGAGCTCGCTCTCCGAGCAGATCATGCCTTCCGAAGCAACGCCTCTCAGCTTCGCCTTTCGGATCCTGTTGCCATCGGGCATCCTCGCCCCGGGCAGCGCCACGACCACAGTCTGGCCGGAAGCGACGTTCGGTGCCCCGCAGACGATCGTGCGGGTCCCGTCACCGGTATCGACCTCGCAGACGCTGAGCCGATCGGCATCCGGATGGGGGGCCGCTTCGAGCACCCGGCCGATCACGAAACCGTCGGTATCCCCGGGGCCGGTCCTGAGCACACGCTCGACCTCGGTGCCGGTCATCGCCAGCTTCTCAGCCAGGTCATGCGGATCGAGACCGGGATCGCAGTACTCGGCCATCCATGAGTAAGGAACCTTCATGAGAACTGCTCCAGGAGTCTTATGTCGTTATCGAAGAAGAGCCGCAGGTCCCCCACGCCGTGGCGCAACATCGCGATCCGCTCAACACCGAAGCCGAAAGCGAAACCGGTGACCGAATCGGGGTCGTAGCCGGACTCACGGACGAAGCCGAAGACATTCGGGTCGACCATGCCGGCACCGCCGAGCTCGATCCAGCCGATTCCCTTGCAGAGCCCGCAGCGACTGCCGTCGTCAAGCGAGCCGCTGCCGGAGCAGCGGAAGCAGGAGACGTCGAACTCGACCGACGGCTCGGTGAACGGGAAGAAGTGGGGCCGCATCCGGATCTCGCGGTCGGGACCGAAGATTTCCCGCAGCATCGCCAGCAGAGTTCCCTTGAGGTCGGCAAGGGTGATGCCCTCACCAACCGCCAGGCCTTCGACCTGGTGGAACATCGGGCTGTGGGTGGCGTCCGAGTCCCGCCTGTATGTCTTTCCCGGGACGATCATGAATATCGGCGGCGGTTCCGCCTCCATCGCCCTGACCTGCATCGGAGAGGTATGAGTGCGCAGCAGCACGTCGCGAGGTCCACCGTCGCTGCCCTCAAGCCCTTCGCCGGGTTCGATGTAGAAGGTGTCCTGGAGCATTCGCGCCGGGTGGTCTTCGGGATGGTTCAGTGCGGTGAAGTTATAGAAGTCGTGCTCGACCTCCGGGCCCTCCATCACCCGGTAGCCGAGGCCGATCATCACATCCTCGATCAGCCTCCTCGTCCGGGTGATCGGATGGAGGTGGCCGACCGAGTGGGCCGGGGAACCGGGCAGGGTGACGTCGATCCTGTCTTCGACCAGCCCGGCTTCGAGCTCGGCCGCCTCGAGTCCGGCCAGACGCTCGTCGATCAGCGCCTCTATCGCCTTGCGGGTGC
>JBBRVF010000382.1:0-2016 GCA_038247145.1 Solirubrobacterales bacterium
CCGAGGTCCCGGCCCCGACTGCGACGTACCGGATGAATGACTCGCGAACCCGCCAACTGATGCCGGCCGAGGTGATGTCCGAGGATCCGGGCGGACGCTCGAGGAAAGGAGGCTCGACCGGGGTCTCGGCCTCGGGATTCTCGACCTTGTTATTTCGCGCCGCGAACACGACCAACCGGCCCCAGGTCCGACCCGCGGAAAGCCGCCGGACCCTGTTCAGGCCGAGGCGCTTGCGGAAACTCCTGGACGCCTTGCGGGTCAGCTTTGCCGAAGCCCCGCGCAGATTGAGTACACCCGACTTCAGATTGCGACTGACCCGGGCACCGGCGAGCCTGAACAGGCGCATCTTCTTTCCTTCGACCCGCGCACTGATCGACGGGGCACCGCCCGCTCTCACGACCAGCCGCATGGCCGAAACTCGCACAGCTCGATCGTCGCGACCGCTAAGCCTGAATCCGCCGGCCAGAGAAACTGTCGACTTCTTACCGGCAAGGCCTGCGTTTTTGACCGGATAGGTGGGCCTCCCGGTGAAGGAGTTGGCCGGAGAGATCAGTTTCTGCCTGATCCCGTGTCGGCGGAAGACCTTCTTGACCCCACCGGAGAGGACCAGCGTGCCTTCCCCTTCAAATCGCTTGGCCGGAGGTGGCTTCGGGCAGGGCTCGAGGGTCGCAGCCGAGGCTCGGTCGAGGCTGGGGTCGGCACCCGACAGCGCCAGCAGAAGAGCGGTGACCAGCGCGAGGCCGGCGGCCTGAAGCCGCCGACTCAATCGCTCCGGGTCCGGTCTGCCGACGACCACGTTGGGATACCTATCCCGGTGCGACTACTGCGCTCACCGTGAGCGCGTCGAGCAGCGTTCCGGGCGGGTAGAGGCAACCGGGAGGAGCGCCGGGCACGTTGACATCACAGAGCCGCAGGGCCTCGGAGCCGTCAGCGGACAAGGTCACCGCCGACGCCGTCGCGGGGGCCTGCGGGTCCGGACGGGTCACCGGAAAGTTCCACTCGACTTCACCCGCCTGGGGCTCGCTGATGCCGGCCGCCGACAGGTCGAGTTCGGCCAGGTGAACCCTGCGGGCAGGAGTCAGGTCGCCGGTGATGTTGGTGTCCACGGTGGCGATGATCCTCGAGGAGGCGCCGTCGATCACGACGGTCGGATCGGAGATCGTGATCCGGAAGCCGTGGGCCTGGTTGCAGTACATGACGCGGCCAGTACCGTTGAGAACCGCTTGGTCGTCTGCGCTTCCGCCGCCGTTGGCGTCGTACTCACCCTGCTGAAAGACGAATCTGAAGGCTCTCGGTGGCACAGCCGGGTTGGGCGGTCCGGGCGGTCCGGGGTAGGAGAGCTTGCTCGCTCCGTCGAGGACCTCGATGTTGCCGATGCCGTTGACGTAGCCGTTGAAGCTGGCCTTGAAGCCCCACTCGATCGGCTCACCGACCGTGGGAACACCGCCGAGCACCGGCGGAGCCACGGCCTCCGGGTAGGTCGGAGCGGAGATGCTGGTCGCCGGCAGGCCGCAGAGGTCGAGGTAAGGATCCTCGAATGCAGCGGTGTAGGAACCGGTGAGCACGCCGATCCTGGCGGCGGGCAGTCGCTTCAGTCGCAGCTTCGACTTGATCATTTTCGCGGACCGCTTGGTCAGTTTGAGCACTGAAGGCCTGTAGCTGACACTGCGCGTGGACAGATCGACATCAGCCTTGGCTTTCGTGGTGAAGAGCTTGATCGTCTTACCCTTGACTGTCGCCCTGATCTTCATCGGGCTCGAGGTGACCAGCAGGCCGACCTTTCGAAAGACCAGCTGGCGCTTGCCCTTGGAGATCTTGATACCACCGCGGAGGGTCTGGAGATCGCCGTCCTCCCCACTCGATTTCAGGTCCGAGGTGATCCGGATCCGCTTGCCACTGAGCCGCTGCTGGGCCGATGGATTGACCGCCGCGAACCTCGCCCCGGCCTTTTTCAGGGCTTTCGCCGAATTGCCCTTCCCCAGGGTCACCGCATAGCTGCCTTGCTCGGCGGCAGCC
>JBBRVF010000383.1:0-2014 GCA_038247145.1 Solirubrobacterales bacterium
GGACGGCCATGCCCGCACCGGCCCGTGGCGCGAGCGGCTCGAGAACGACCCCGACCAGGCCCATGCATTCCTGCGAGCTCTCGACGACCTCTGCACCCTGTTCGGGGGCGAGCTTCCCGAGCTGGCCGGGCTCGGGCAGGGCGGCCGGCTGCTCGACGTTGGCGGTGGGGCGGGCTCGCACGCCGCCAACCTGGTCAAGGCGAACCCCGGGATCGAAGCGACCGTGCTCGACCTCCCGGGTGCCGAGCAGGTCCTGCTCGAGCGCAACCCCGAACTCGGCTTCCTCAAGGGTGACCTCGAGCTGCCGCGCTTCGGACGGCCCCCGGAAGAGCAGTGGGACTACGTACTGCTTTCGAACATCCTCCACGACCACCCGGCCGATCGCTGCGAGCGCTACGTCCGCGAGGCCGCTTCGCTTCTGGCACCGGGCGGCAGCCTGGTGATCTACGAATGGGTGGTCGACCCGGGCCGCACCAGCCCGCCCGGCGTAGCCAGGTTCACCCCGATGATGGTGGTCGAAAACGAAGGCGGCTGGACCTGGTCGGAGGAAGAGATCTCCGGCTGGATCACCGCCGCCGGCCTCGATCCCCAGCTGATGAACCGCGGCTTCGGCCCGATCGCCGTAATCCGCGGCAACAAGCCCTGAGTCATTCTCTTTCGGCGACCCGGACGATCCGGCTGGCGATCAGGCCGACGACCGGGGCGTAGAGTCTTGCCGCCGGCGTCCAGGCCCGACCGGCCGCTTCGACCGGCATCGCGAGGTGGGATCCGTTCGCGGTCGGGGTGACGATGTGGTGGACGACGATGCCGCCGACCTTCCAGCTCCAGGATCGACCGGGATCGACCTCGGTCACTTCGGCCGGCAACCCGATACCGCCCCGGAGGAACACCCGGCCTTTGGCTCCGGCTTCGACCTCGGGCGAGCCCAGGCCTTCAGCCCCGCGAACGTAGGGCGACCACTCGTGCCACCGTTCCGGTCGAGCGACCAGCGCCCATAGCTTCTCGGCGGGCGCGTCGCATTCGTTCCCGCACAAGGTCAGGCGGCCGAGCGCTGGGAGAGTACGGTCTCGGCGCCTCGGCCGGGGGTGACGGTTATCGCCCTGCGTCGGGCGAACTCGGGGCCGTCCGCGCCGGCCGTGACTTCGGTCGAGCGCAGAAGCTCGCGCAGCACGATTGCCATCTCCAGCTGGGCGAAGCTGGCCCCGATGCAGCGGCGCCGTCCGCCGCCGAAGGGGATCCAGGTGTAGGTGCCGGGGCCCGAATCGAGGAAGCGTTCCGGCCTGAAAGCGTAGGGCTCGGGGTAGATCTCGGGGTCATGCTGGACCAGCCAGGCGCTGGCCAGCAGGTGTACCCTCGGTTCGTAACGGATGCCACCGACCTCGATCGGCTTCTTCACTGTCCGCGGCGCGGCGTTGAGAAGTACCGGGCGGTGTCGCAGGATCTCGCGGATCGTGGCGGTCAGGTAAGGCTCGCCGTCACCTCCGTCCACCGCCTTGACCAGCTTCCCCATCACCCCTGGCTCTCGGGTCAGCCGCTCCAGCGCCCATGCGAGCTGGGTCGCGGTGGTCTCGTGGCCGGCGACCAGCAGAGTCAGCAGTTCGTCGTGTATCTCCACATCGGCCATCGGCGAGCCGTCTTCGTGCCGGGCAGCGGTCAGCGATGCGATGATCTCGCTGCCGCCAGCGTCCGGTCGCTCCCGGCGATCGTCGATCTCGGCGTAGATCAACTCGTCGGCCCTGGCCCTCAGCTTGACGAACTTCGCCCACGGGCCGAGACCGAACGGCGCACGCTGGGCCGGCGGCAGCAGGCTGAGCGGGCTGAGGCCGAACTCGAGCATCTCCGTGAGGGCGAGCCGCAGGGCGTCCAGCCTCTCGCCTGAGCGCAGGCCGAAGACTGCGGCCAGGATGACCTCCATTGTCAGCGCCTGCATTCGCGGATGGATCGGTGCCGTCTCTCCCCGGGGCCAGGAAGCGATCTGCTGACGGGCGACCTCGGTGATCATCGGCTCGAGCCC
>JBBRVF010000384.1:0-2011 GCA_038247145.1 Solirubrobacterales bacterium
CTGAGCCAGGCCGGCTCAGCTGAAGCGGAGGCGCTTGACCGTCTTCTTGCGATTGCCCTTTTCGTCGGTGGCGACGATGATCAGTTTGGCCTGAGCTACGTCGCGCTTCCTCAACCGATTGCGGTAGCCCCTGGCCGGACGGATGCGGACTCGCCGCTTGGCCGAACCTCCCATGCGGACCTGGGTCCGGCCGATCGTAACCTGGCGCGAGCCTTTGCCGGCGGCCCGCTTCAGCCTGGTGACCAGCTTGATGTCGAGCTTGACCGGTGGGCTGTCGTCGGAAACCGAAAGCTTGAACGACTGGCCGGACCTGACCAGGCCACGCAGACTCGGCTTGCCGAGGACGCGGATCTTCACCGCCGGGCCCTTTTTGTCCGGGAAAGGCTCGGGGCGGCTGCGGCGAAACGGGCCCTGGATCTCGAAAATCACGCCGCCGCTTGCCGCGCGCTGGGAGGCGCAGTAGAAGCGGCTGCCTGTGGGGTCGAAGACCGGTCCGGTCAGCTCCGAATTGACGTGTTCGGGACCGGGCAACTGGAGGAAAGCCGCGGCCTCGCCTTCGGTGCTGATCAGGCAGACCTGCAGGTCGTCGGCGTCTTCGCATACGTAGAGGTCGCCGGAGACCGGAGAGACGGTCACGTTATCGGTGTCGTGGAGCGGCGCTTCGTCTCCGAGGGCGACGCCGTCGTAGAGGACTTCAAGCTCTTCGGCGGCGCAGTCGTAGGCGTAAACCCGGTCGTCCTGGGTAGTGGCGAAGTAGACCTTGCCCTGGTCGTACCAGGCGCCTTCGCCCCGGCGGAACTTCGTCGCTTCGGGAATCTGCCTGCGGGTCGGAGTGGGACCGGTGAACTGCTGGTCCGCCAGCTCGGCCCAGGTGACTTTGCCGCTGCCTTCATCCACGACGGCTACGTCAAGCTTGCCGCTCGACAGATCGGGGTAGCTGTCGGGGCGGAAGCGGTAAAAACAGCCGTCGCCGAGGTCCTCGGTCAGGAAGGCGTACTTGCCGACCGGGTCGATCACTGCGGCTTCATGCTTGAAGACGCCCATCGCCGGCCGGGCCTGGCTCGCCTTCTTGCCCCACGGGTCGCATTCGAAGACCTTGCCGGCCTCGATTTCTTCACAGGAGAGCCAGGTCGCCCATGGGGTTACACCGCCGGCGCAGTTGATGTTGGTGTTCTCGAGGATCGGATAGGCGTCGGTGACCTTGAAATTGCTGTCGAACCGGATCGCGGCGGCGCCGATCTCCCAGAAGAAGGGCGGCAGCGGGTTGTTCGGAAGTTCGCTGTTCGAAACGAGAATGAATCCACCGTCGTTTGTGCGGAAGGTACCCATCCCGTCGGGCAGGCCGTGGAATTCGTAGTCCTGACGGCCGATCGTCTCCCCGGTCCGGGCGATCACCCGCGAGCTGAAGCCGTTCGGAAGCATGATGCCGTTGCTGTCAGGCGGGTTCAGCGGCCCGTAGGGCCCCTCCCCGATGACGGCCGGAGCGGCCATCGATTCGAGCGCCATGCCGAGGAACCCCCCGGCGAAGGCGGCGCCCCCCGCGACTCCCGCCCCGGCGCGAAGCGCGTCACGACGGGTCAGCCCCTGTCTGCCTGTCTCTACATCAGCCATCGGCCAATCCTCTCAGTCTCCCTCGGAACAATTGCTGCGATTCGGTGAAAGAAATCCCTGCCGGCAGGGTACCGGACGGATCAGCGCGGCTGCCAGGCGTCGTCGGGAGCCGCGAGTCGGGTGACCTCCTCGGGCAGATCGCCGGCGGCGAGATCGGCGAGGGTGACGCTCTCAAGAACCTCACGAAGGCTTGCCCGGACTGCGATCCAGACGTCCTGGAGGCCCTCGGCGCTGCCCCGGTAGGTGATCGACTCCGGTGGTGCCGACTGGACGTGGGCAATCGGACCTTCGACCGCCCGGATTACTTCGGCCAGGTTTACCTCGTCGGCAGGCTTGGCCAGCCAGTAGCCGCCCTTGGCGCCTCGACGGGCCCGCACGATCCCGGCACGTTTGAGATCGA
>JBBRVF010000385.1:0-2002 GCA_038247145.1 Solirubrobacterales bacterium
GGCCTGGCGATCTCGCTGACCTACGAGCAAGGGCGTCTCGTCCGGGGCGCGACCAGGGGCGACGGCCGGGTCGGCGAAGACGTGACCCGGAACATCGAGACGATCGACGCCCTGCCGAAGCAGATCGACGGCGCTCCGCCGCTGATCGAGGTACGCGGTGAGGTCTACCTGCCGATTTCGGACTTCGCCGAGCTCAACCGGCGCCGGAGCGAAGCCGGACTTCCCGCCTTCGCCAATCCGCGCAACTCGGCCGCAGGTTCGATCCGGCAGATCGACCCGGCCGCTGCCGCCGAGCGGCCGCTGGCGATCTGGTCATACGGGATCGGGGTGAGCGACGGCTTCGGGTTCGAGGCCCATTCCGAGGAGGTCGCCTGGCTGGCCGACCACGGCTTCATGACAAATCCGGATACCGCCACCCACGCCGGGATTGAAGAAGTGCTTGAGCGATGTCAGTGGTGGCTGGACCGGCGGGAAGAGCTCGACTTCGAGATCGACGGGGTCGTGATCAAGGTGGACCGGCTCAGCCTCTGGAGGGAGCTCGGTGTCGCCGGACGGGAGCCGCGCTGGTCGATCGCCTGGAAGTTCCCCCCGACCACGGCGACCACGCGGCTCAGGGAGATCGTCTGGAACGTCGGCCGGACCGGGCATCTGGTTCCCTTTGCCATGCTCGAACCGGTCCGGGTCGGCGGGGTCACCGTCTCGACCGCGACTCTTCACAACGAAGAGGATCTCGAGCGCAAGGACGTCCGGGCCGGCGACGAGGTCGTGGTCCTGCGGGCCGGCGACGTGATTCCCCAGGTCGTCTCGGCCCTGCCGCAGAAAAGGCCGCGAGGCGCGGTCCGGCCGCAGCCGCCGAAGAACTGTCCAGCCTGCGGCACGGCTGTGGTCAAGCCCGAGGACGCGGTCTTCTCGATATGCCCCAACCGGACCGGCTGTCCCGGTCAGATCTTCCAGCACATCAAGCACTTCGTATCCCGCGGCGCGATGGACGTCGAGGGGCTCGGTGAGAAGCAGGTGATGCGCTTCCTGGAGGAAGACCTGATCGCCGACGTTGCCGACATCTACTCGCTGCGTAGCGAGCAGCTGGAGGCTCTGGACCGCATGGGCGCAACCTCCTCGGCCAACCTGATCGCCGAGATCGACCGCTCCCGGAAGGTCCCCTTCCCGCGGGTGCTGTTCGCGCTCGGCCTGCCCGGCGTCGGTGCGGTAACGGCCGAAGCCCTGGCCGACGAATTCGGCGACATCAACGCTCTGCGCCAGGCCGACCCCGAGAGGATCGAGAGGACCGAAGGCGTCGGCCCGATCATGGCCCGGCAGATCAACGAGTCGCTGGCCGAGGAGCGAACCTGGCAGATCGTCGAGCGACTCAAGGAGGAGGGTCTCAACATGGCGCTCTCCGAGGAGGATCGCCGACCCGCCGACGGACCGCTGACCGGCCGGACAGTGGTGCTCACCGGAACTCTGCCCGACCTGACCCGCGACGAGGCGGCCGATCTGGTCAAGCGCGCCGGTGGAAAGGTGACCGGTTCGGTCTCGAAGAAGACCGACTTCGTGGTGGCCGGCGAGAGCGCCGGCTCAAAGCTGGAAAAGGCCGAGAAGCTCGGGGTCAGTGTGCTCGACCGCGAGGGGCTTGAACGGCTGCTCGCCGGCGAGCAGAAGCCCGAACCTGCGACTGACCCGGGCGACTGACCCGGGGCGTCCGCCTCCTCAGAGCCGGGCGATGATCGCCGCGATGCGGTCCTGGGCGGCGCGGGCGGCGTAGGTGTCGGAGACGTTGTTCATCAGGATCGAGAAGGCGTACTTTCGCCCGGAGCGGTTGAAGCAGTAGCCGGAGAGGGCGCTGACTCCGGTCAGCGTGCCGGTCTTGGCGTGGCATCGACCTTCGGCCGCTGAACCGCGCATCCGGTCCTCGAGCGTCCCGTCGCGACCGGCGACCGGCAGCGAGTCTACGAATGCCTTGCCGTACCTCTTCCTGCCCCTCACCTGGCTCAGGACCCTGACC
>JBBRVF010000386.1:0-2001 GCA_038247145.1 Solirubrobacterales bacterium
GGCGTGCCCTGGCTCAACGAAGACTGTCGCCGTGCCGGCACGGTCCACGTCGGCGGCAGCCTTGAAGAGATCGCCCATGCCGAAAAGCTGGTCAACCGGGGTGAGATGCCAAAGCGACCTTTCCTGCTTGTCTGCCAGCAGTACCTCGCAGATCCTTCGCGCTCGTCAGGCGATGTGCATCCGGTCTGGGCCTACGCGCATGTGCCGGCTGCCTACCCCGGCGATGTGACTGATGCCGTGATCGACCAGATCGAGCGTTTCGCCCCTGGACTGCGCGAGCGCATCGTCGGGCGGTTCGTGCGTTCACCTGCTGGATTCGAGCAGTACAACAGCAACTGGACAGGTGGCGACATCGCCACCGGGGCCAACACCCCTCGGCAGATGCTGATGCGACCGCGCATCGGACTGAAGCCCTACGAGACCGGAATCCGAGGCGTCTATATCTGCTCTTCGGCGACACCGCCCGGAGGCGGGGTCCACGGAATGTGTGGTGCGAATGCCGCAGACGCCGTACTGGCCCGACTCTCGTCCTGAGCAGGTCCAGGAGGCGCGACCGGTAAGCGGTCGCCAGCGGTCAGGACGGGGCCGCGGCCGGGAAGTACCGGCGTCTCAGCCACAGCGAAACGTAGACCAGGCCGACCAGGACCGGGACCTCGATCAGCGGGCCGACGATCCCGGCCAGTGCCTGGCCGGAGGTAGCCCCGAACACCCCGATCGCGACCGCTATGGCCAGTTCGAAGTTGTTCGAGGCGGCGGTGAAAGAGATGCTCGCGGTCCGCGCATAGCCGAAGCCCATTGACCCGCCGATGAAGAAGGAGACGAAGAACATGAGAATGAAATAGATGAAGAGCGGGATGGCGATGAGGGCCACGTCGAGCGGATCCGAGGTGATCGCGTCGCCCTGAATCGCAAAGAGCATCACGATCGTGAACAGCAGGCCGTAGAGCGCGAACGGGGCGATGCGGGGAATGAACTCCGCTTCGTACCACGCGGTCCCGCGCCGCCGCACGCCGACCACCCTTAACAGGAAGCCGGCGACCAGCGGTATCCCGAGGAAGATCAGCACGGTCCGGGCCACCTCCCAGATCGAGACCTCGAATCCCTGGGTATCGAGGCCGAGCAGGGAGGGGAGTCCGGTCAGGTAGAACCATCCCAGCAGGCTGTAGGCGACGATCTGAAAGAGGGAGTTGATCGCCACCAGCAGGGCAGTGGCCTCGCGGTCCGCGCAGGCGAGGTCGGTCCAGATCAGGACCATCGCGATGCAGCGGGCGAGGCCGACGATGATCAGGCCGGTCCGGTACTCGGGCTGATCCGCCAGGAAGATCCAGGCCAGGGCGAACATCAGCAGCGGCCCGATCACCCAGTTGAGGACCAGCGAGGTGACCATCAGCCTGCGTTCGCCGCCGAGGTGGCCGATCTCTTCGTAACGCACCTTGGCCAGGACCGGGTACATCATCAGCAGAAGTCCGATCGCGATCGGCAGTGAGATCGTCCCGATCTGGAGTGCTTCCAGCGCGTCGTTGATCTCCGGCACCAGCGAGCCGAGGGCCAGCCCGCCGGCCATCGCGACCGCTATCCAGAGCGGCAGGAAGCGGTCCAGGGTCGAGAGCTGCTGCAGGACCAGCGACTTGTCGCCGGTCCGGTTCGCGGCCGTCATCAGGCCTCGGGCTCCGGCGCGGGCCCCAGCCCGGTCAGGTCACCGATCAGGGTCTCGACCCTGACCCGGATCTCGTCGCGGACCAGCCGCACCTCTTCCAGCGGTAGCCCTTCAGGGTCACGCGGTGTTGCCGACCCCGTCGACCTCGACCTCTTTCAGGTCGTGAGTCTCGACGTCGTAGACGAAGCCACGGACCCGGTCGCGGTGGAGCAGGAAGTCGGAGCGGCGGACACGGAGAATCGACTGGCGCACGTCGGCCTCGGCGTCCGTGAACGACTCGATCGCGAAGGCCGGTGCGACGCCGGTCGCATCCTGGAGCTCGGCCCTGAACCCGTCGTCGGTCA
>JBBRVF010000387.1:0-1998 GCA_038247145.1 Solirubrobacterales bacterium
ATGTCCTCCAAGCCCGAGGGCTTCTGGTGGTTCCGGCCGGGCAAGTACGAGGACGAACGCGTCGCCAACGACATCCGCGAGCGCCTGCCCAACTGGTACGGTGACCGAGGCTATGTCGACTTCCAGGTCACCGACGACACGCTCATCCCCGATCCGGCGAACGGCAAGGCGCTGCTGCGCCTGACCGTCGACGAGGGCCGGCAGTACCAGATCGGCAAGGTCGAGGTGGTGGGCAACTCCCGCTACTCCACCGAGGAGATCGAGCGCCTCTTCCGCTTTCTCCTCCCAGGGGAGCTGAACAGCGGCCTGGATCTCAAGCGGGTCTTCAATCGGGGTGAATGGCAAGAGGCCCGAACCCGCGTCGAGAACCTCTACGCCACCAGTGGCTATGTCACGGCTCAAACTGTCGCGGAGGAAGCGCGGCGCACCGATGTCGCCGATTCGATCCCGTTGCTCGACCTCCGGATCAGCATCCAGGAGGGTCCGCCCGCGTACGTGAACACGATCGCGATCGTCGGCAACGATGTCACGCACGAGCGCGTGATCCGGGAGGCGATCGTCATCACCCCGGGTGAGTTGTTCAATCGCGATCGCCTGCTGCGCTCCTACAACAACATCCAGAACCTGAATTTCTTCGAACAGCCGATGGCGATTCCGGATCTCGACTTCACGCCGAGCGGCGACGTGAACATCACGTTTCGGGTCCAGGAAAAGCGCACCGGCAACATCAATTTCGGGGCCTCGATCGGACAGGGAACCGGGCTGGGAGGATTCCTCGGGCTCGAGGAACCGAACCTCTTCGGGCGCGGCAAGCGCGGTCGATTGCAGTGGCAGTTCGGCAGCAACATCAACGATTTCCAGTTGAGCTACTCCGATCCCGCGATCCAGGGGAGCCGAATCTCCGGGACGCTCTCGATCTTCTCGTCGCGCCAGCGGTTCATTGTTGGCGACCTCGGACGACGCCAGCAACAGGGTGGCTCGTTTCAGCTCGGGCTGCCGTGGCTGGGATCACGGTACTCGCGCGTCTTCGCATCCTACGGTTTCCAGCGGATCAATTATTCCGAAGGCTCCGCTGCCCTGCAGCAGCGCTTCAACTGCGCGCCCTGCTCGCGCTCGACCATCGGGCTGACGTTCCTGCGGGATAGCCGCATCGGACTCCCGTTCCCGGTCAACGGCTCCCTGGTCACGGTTGGAGTCGAGCAGAATGGCGGAATCCTCGGGGGGACCGGCGACTACCAGAAGCTCGACCTCGAGAGTCGTTGGTACACCCCGATCGGCCAACTGGGTGGGGATAACCAATTCGGTGGCGGGGTGACCTTCACCCTCGGGATCACGGCCAAGTCTGGTTTCATCACCGGCAACCCCGGTGGATTCTTTACCGAACTGTACTCGCTTGGCGGAGTGCAGTACGGCATTCCGCTCCGTGGCTACGACGAGTTCTCCGTGACACCGAGCGGGTTTGATCCGACGGCCGCCTCGAACACCGCCAGCGCCTTTGCGTTCGGCAAGTCCTATGCGGCCTTCACGGTCGAGGCAGGGGCCAGGTTGTCGCAGTCGCTCTATCTCAGCACGTTCTTCGACGCGGGAAATGTCTATCGAAGTGCACGCGCCTGGGATCCCACTCGTCTATTCCGGGGCGCAGGTGTGGGCGCCGCGTTAGTTTCTCCGCTTGGCCCCTTGGGGCTTGACCTTGGCTACGGTTTCGACAAGACCGACCTGCAGGGTCGGCCCGCGCCGGGCTGGCAGTTGCACTTCCGACTCGGGAACTTCTTCTGAGTCCTGGGATCCACCGTTCTTGCTGCAGAGGAATCCTCGTATGACCCGAGTCCGTTCCATTCTTGCCATCCTCACCGCCGTGGCGCTGGGGATCACGACCACCCCTGCGACCGGCACCGCCCAGTCCAAGGGCGTCGCCTACGTCGCAGTGCAGGCCGTCCTGCAGAACACGCCCGGCTATACCAAGGCCGAGTCCACCTGGACCACCGAGGTCGAGCTGCC
>JBBRVF010000388.1:0-1983 GCA_038247145.1 Solirubrobacterales bacterium
GACGGTCAGGATCTCCCGGACGCCGTCGGTGATGTTCTGACGGGTCATCTCGACCAGGCCGAGGGGTGAGATCTCGACCAGGTAGCTCTTCGACTTGTCGGCGTCGAGAGCCGAGCGCAGGGTGCCGAGGACCTTGTCCCGGTTCTTGCCGCGGGCCATGTCGATGAAGTCGATGACGATGATCCCGCCGATGTCACGCAGGCGCAGCTGTCGCACGACCTCCGCCGCAGCTTCGGTATTGACCCTGGTGATGGTCTCTTCGAGTCCGCCCTTGCCGCGGCCTGTGAAGGAGCCGGAGTTGACGTCGATCACGGTCAGTGCTTCGGTGTAGTCGATGATCAGGTAACCGCCTGAAGGCAGGTCGATCCGGGCACCCAGCGTCGACTGGATCGCCTTTTCGATTTCCCACTTCTCGAACAGCGGCTTGCTGCCTTCGTATAGCTCGACCCCGTCGACCAGTTCCGGCGCCGTGCGCTGGAAGAAGCTGGTCACCCGGTCGAACTGCTTGGGGTCGTCGATCACCGCCTTGTCGAATTCGTTCAGGAAGACATCGCGCAGCACACGCACCGGAAGGTCCTGCTCCTGGAAGACGAGCGATGGCGCCTTGACCCCCTGCTTGCGCTTCTCGAGCACGTCGCCCAGCCGGTGCAGGTAGGCGATCTCGCGCACGAAGTCGGTCTTCTTGGCGCCGTGGGCGGCGATGCGAACGATCAGGCCGCCGGGACCGTCGTAGGTGCGACCGACCATGCGGCGCAGGCGCTCGCGCTCCTTGTCGGCGAGGCGCCGGCTGACCCCGACCCCGCTGCCGTTCGGCGCGTAGACCAGGTAGCGGCCGGCGATGGTCACGTTCATCGAGAGCCGGGCGCCCTTGCTCTTGATCGGATCCTTGATCACCTGGACCAGGATCTCCTGCCTGGGCTTGATCAGCTCGTCGATCCGGCGGCCCTGGCCGCGGCCGCGGCGCGGGGCCTGCTGGCCGTCGGGCAGCAGGATCTCGTCAACGTGGAGAAATCCGTTGCGCTCGAGGCCGATGTCGACGAAGGCGGCCTCCATTCCGGGAAGGACGTTGTCGACCTTGCCCAGGTAGATGTTGCCGACCAGCGAGCGGCCGCCGCGGCGTTCGATGTAGACCTCTGCGACTTCCCGCTGCGACTTGACGGTCTTTGCTTCGAGTACGGCTACGCGAGTTTCACCGCGGTCGGCCGATACAACAATCGTTTTTTTCATTCGGGTGTTTTCCGTTCAGATTGGTTGACCCGGGATTCTCAGCGAATCCAGGGACCTCTCTGACCGGCACGCGACTCGATGTGAATGCTCTGCAGGACCCCGATCATCAGGAAGGTGGCGATGACCGCCGAACCTCCGTAGCTCATCAGCGGTAATGGAATACCGGTGATCGGCATGATGCCGAGGTTCATTCCCACGTTGACGAAGACCTGGAACATGATGGCGCTGGCGATTCCCGCCGCGACCAGGGTTCCGTAGAGATTCTTCGAGAGCGTCATCAGACGCAATGCCCGCCAGAAGAGCAGGGCAAAAAGGGATAAGACCAGTGCGGCTCCGACGAAGCCGTACCGCTCCGCGACCACGGCGAAAATAAAGTCCGTATGCCGCTCGGGTACGAAGCCGAGACGCGACTGTGTGGCCTGGTTTCCGCGTCCGGTGGTTCCACCGGATCCCGCGGCCACCTTGGCCTGGTTCTGCTGGTAACCCGCTCCTCCGATATCGGAAGTCGGGGCAAGAAAAGATGTGAGGCGCTCCTGCTGGTAGTCCTTTAGCACCGGCGCTCCAGCCATCGGCATCAATACGAGCACCACGGCGATGAACGAGGCCAGTCCGGCTCCGATTGCAGCGAGGTGCGACCAGCGCACGCCGGCCGCGACCATGATCGCGATCGTGACCGCCCCGTAGACCAGAGACGTTCCCAGGTCCTGGAGAAGCACCATGCCGGTCGGAGCCAGCCCGAGTGCCAGATAGCGAAGC
>JBBRVF010000389.1:0-1953 GCA_038247145.1 Solirubrobacterales bacterium
CCTGACCGTGCCCGAGCACCGCATCCCCGAGATCGGGGCCAAAGTGATGGACCTGCAGGAGCCGGGCCGGAAGATGTCGACCACGGTCGGCGCCGACAGCGGCCGGGTCTACGTGCTCGACGAAGAAAAGGCGATCCGCAAGAAGTTCGGATCGGCGGTCACCGACTCGGGCCGGGACGTTCTTCGCGGCGAGGACAAAGCGGGCGTCAGCAACCTGATCGGTATCTACTCAGTCGCCCGCGGCATCTCCGAGGAGGAGGTCGAAGCCGAGTTCGAAGGCAAGGGCTACGGCGATTTCAAGAAGGGGGTCGCTGATGCCGTGGTCGATTTCCTGGCCCCGGTCCGCGAGGCCTATCCGGAGATCCGCTCGGACGAAGCCGAACTGGAGCGGATCCTCGGCGAAGGCGCCGGAAGCGCCCGCGAGATCGCCTCCGCCACCTTGACCGACGTACGGGCCGCAATGGGCGTCGGCGTACAGCCGGGCCGATGACCACGGCCGCTCGCCCCGACGGGCAGGTCTCCTGACCGCTCATGCCCGGAGGCAAGCTGACAGTCCGGCTGACCATCGTGATCTTCGGTCTGCTCATCCTGCTCGGCGCGTATCTGACGTCGCCGGGGGAATCGAGCGAACCGGCCCTCCCGGCGGCCGTTCTGCTCCTGCGTTGAAGGTCCCGCCCCAAAGCGACCGGGTCCGGCTCTAGGCTGTGGGGGTGGCTTCCCGGCTTGATCTGGACCTCGATCTGGACCTCGACGTCTTCGTCGGGCCCTTTGACCTTCTCCTGACTATCGTCCTGCGGGAGGAGGTGAGCCTGCTGGAAGTCGAGCTCGGCGAGGTTGTCGCTGCCTACGTGACCAGGCTGGAGGAGCAGGGTGAGATCGAACTCGAGGTAGCGACCGAGTTCCTGGTTCTGGTTGCCGCTCTGCTGGAGCTGAAGTCCAGGCTGATGCTCCCGGGGGTCGAGGAGGAACTCTCCGAGATCGAGCCGGCTGAAGCGGTCGAAGAACTCGTCGCCCGCATGCTCGAGTACCGCCGCTATCGCGATGCCGGCCGTGAGCTGGCGACCCACTTCGAAAGCCAGCGCGGCTACATGTACCGGTCGGCCCCGCTGCCGGCCGACTTCAGGCGACTGGCCCTCGACGCGGCCGAAGCCGTCTACGAGCCGGATCAGCTCGCTGCCGCCCTCGGTGACCTGCTCCAGCCACCGGAACGGCCCGATCTCTCCCACATCAAGAGCACGGTTTCCCTTCAGCGCAGGCTCTCCGTCCTTCGCTCCGCCCTGACCCAGCTGTCCCGCTTCGACTTCGACGACGAGTTCGGCGGCGAGGACCGCCTGACCCAGGCCGTCACGATCTTCGCCCTGCTCGAGCTCTATAGCGCCGGCGAAGCCTTCTGGGAACAAAGCGAGAACTGCGGCCCGATCACGGTCAGGCGAACCGGGCAGCCGGTGGCGAGGACGGCATGACGGGGTTGGCCCCAACCGACCTCGCCCGCCAGGTGGAGGCGCTGCTTTTCCTCTCGACCCACCCGGTCTCGGAGATCGACCTTGCCGAGGCCTGCCAGGTCGACGCGGACAGAATCGCCGACGCGGTCGAGCAGCTGGAGAAGGATCTCGAGCCCGGCAGGCGCGGACTACTCCTGCGGCGGGTCGCCGGCGGCCTGACCCTGGCCACCGACCCTTCGACCGAGGCCGCGGCCCGCCGCCTCCTCGCCAAGCCGCGTACTCCGCCGCTGACCCAGGCTCAGGCCGAGACCCTTGCGATCGTCGCCTACCTTCAGCCCGTTTCCCGCCCCGAGATCGCGCGGATCCGCGGTGTCTCCTCGGAGTCGGCCGTCTCCAGCCTCAGCGAGCGCGGCCTGATCGAAGAGTCAGGCCGCTCGCGCTTCGGCGCGCTGCTCTACCGCACCTCGGCCCGTTTTGAAAAGGTCTTCGGTCTTGAGGGGCTCGACGCCCG
>JBBRVF010000390.1:0-1940 GCA_038247145.1 Solirubrobacterales bacterium
AGCTCAGCTGGATAGAGCGTCGGTCTACGAAACCGAAGGTCACTGGTTCGAATCCAGTCGGGCGCACTCTTCAAAGTTGGTGGATTTCGCTCAACCTTGCGGAGTGCCCGCACCTCACCGGAAATGCGCTCGGATCGGCGGAAACCGGTGTTCCGGTCCTCAAGCCGAATAGGACTATCGCCCAGAGAAGACCATCCAAGTTTTTCCCTCGGCATCAGCGCTATTCGAATCGCCTGGGGTGATCTCAGAATCTGACCGTCGCAGTAACGAATCGGGTCGGGTATCGGATCTCAGGACCACGGCTTGGCTGTGGGGTTCCAGAGGACGTTTCAAGGACCCGGGGCCCGAGATCGCCAAAGGTCGTCCGGGCCGTCCGGTTGTTCCCGGGACACACGGGCGACCCGGACAGGCGTGATTGTGGTCCCGGCGGGATTGTCCTTGTCACTTCGCCCGGAGCCCTCGTCCCGATCTCGGCATCTGTCTTAGCTACTCGAATGTTCGACGTAGCCGCAAGAAGCTCGGAGGTATCTTCCGTGGCCGAGGAGATATGTACGGCGTTCGATTGGCCGATTGGCCGATTGGATCCTGGGCCGCCGATCGCGTACATGTAGACGACCTGAGTCAGGACCCCGGCTTCATTCGCCGATGGCGTTACCGGCGACCACGCATCTGCTTGCATTGCCCCCACCACCGTTGATGTCCATCACGAAGTCAACCATGACCTCCGAGCCGTCGGGGTTGTCGTAGGCGATCGACCCGATGATTGGGAAACTACCGCCTCCGCCCAGCTCGTTCGACACGTTCACGGGCGTCTCCGGCAGGAAATTTCCGCCCTCGAGATCAAACCCGAAGTCATCTGCCGGCGACCCGGTGTCAGTCTGGGTGCCGTGCATGTAGATCGAACTTTCCGGCTTGGTTGTCTTTGCCAGCAGGTCCAGGTCAACCCCCGGCAAACAGGTCGCTTCCAACTGAAGGCCGTTCAGGTCCAGAATTGTCGTTGCCGGAGTTCCTGCCGGCAGGCGGGAGCTGATTTTCACTACCGAGACCCCGTTGACCCGAGTCGCGTTGTCCGCCTGCGCCGAATGCGCGGCCTCTTCAGCGGTCGTCGCTCGCAGCGCCGCTGCAGCACTCGGTACCTGGCGGAGCTTGGACTCCCGGACCTGCTTCCCGGTTACCGTGTCTTTCTTCAGCCGGTTGGCGGGAATCGAGTTCAGGCGAATCGACTTGCCGTCGATCTTCACCGCCGCGTAGACGCTTCCACTCAACGCGACAAAGAGCGCGATCACCGCGATCACGTTTGAGAACGTGAGCCAGCTACGGGTGCTCCGGTTCATGCCGCAATCATAAGCGGTGAAGTGGCAGTGTCAAGGCCGGACCTATGTGGCTTCGCACCTCTTGCCTTCGGCTCGGGAACCTCATCCTCGGCAGGGGCCCGATCGAGCACTCGGTCGATCCGCCCGCGCTCGAAGCCCGATCCGGCGATTTCGCGCCGGGTCAGGACCTGCATCCGGGCAAGGAGCCCAAGGGACATCAGCTGAACTCCGGCCACGATCAGCAGCGCGCCGAGGGACAGTAGCGGCCGCCCGCCGATGGGGACTGTCGCCGAGCTTGACGCGGTCAGGTAGAGGCAGATCAGTAGGTCACCACCGAATCCAGTATTCGAGCGTCCCCCTGAGAGACGAATCCTGTCCCCGCTATGTCCCTCGGGACGACACTCAGACCTCCTCTCGCCAACGGGACGTTCCATCTAGGCAGCACGACTCGGCGGGCTACGGCTGGGGAGATGTGCGGGAATCGTTGACCGCCTACGTCCCGCCTACGGCAGAGAGGTATGAGTCGGTCAACAGCGGGGAGTAACGGGTTGTCCAAACTTGGTTCATAGAGCGGATTAAAAGGCACAAATGGCTCGGCTAAAGGGTTCGTAGATGCTGTCTCAATCG
>JBBRVF010000391.1:0-1932 GCA_038247145.1 Solirubrobacterales bacterium
CCCGCCGTCACCGCCGCTATTGCCGTTCCGGCTGTTTGAACCCGACGGTTGCGGGGTCGGCTCCGGCTCCGGGGCGAGCGAGTTGACAAACCGGCCGATGGCCTGCGCGGTCTTCACCGGCGCTTCGACCTGAGGTGAGTGGCCGGCCTCCGGGATCAGCAGAGTCTCGACTCCGGGGACGGCGGCGTAGGCGCTGAGCGACTCCCTCGCCGGGTAGATCTGGTCCTGGCCGCCGAAGATGACAAGCAGGGGAAGGCCCATCTTCTCGAGCCGGCTGTTGACCGGCTCGTTGTCGCTGTAAGCGTCGGATTCTTCGGCCGAGTCCCGATAGGCCGGGTAAGTCATGGCCCGCACGTCGTCAACGAACTTCTCGGGCACGTCGAATCCGGGTGCAAAGGCCTGCTCGAGGTTGCGTCTGACGATGAAGTCCGGTGAAATCCGCCAGAGGGTCGGTCCGATGACGGGCAGCCTGGCGGCGGTCGCGGCGGTTCCCAGACTGCCGAAGGAAGAGTCCGGGGCCGTGTCGATGATCGCGATTCCAGCAACCAGGTCCGGGGAGCCTTCGGCCAGCGCGGTGGCGACCTTGCCTCCGAGCGAGTGGCCGACCACGGCCGCGCTCTCGATTCCGAGCTTCGAGAGGACCTGGGCGACCAGGCCGGCCTGTGACTCGATCGAGTAGCCGGATGAGGGCTTGTCGGATCCGCCATAGCCGAGCATGTCGATCGCGATCACCCTGCGGCCCTGTTCGGCCAGCAGCGGGGTCAGCTCGTCCCACCAGTCAATCGCGCCTCCTGAGCCGTGGATGAGGACCACCGGAGGGGCGAGCGGGACCGCCGCGCTGACCACTCCCGGACGCGGCTCCGTCCGGGATTCGCCGAAGTCGGGATTCGGGGGAACAGGTGGTGCATCGACCACCTGGAGTTGACCCGAGGTCGTATTGATCAGCTGGCCATTGGTGACGTTGACGGCCGCCGAATCCGTCTCGTTGTTCAGGGCGAAGACATTGAGTACGAGCAGCGCGCCGAGGCCGAGCAGCACTACCAGCAGGACCTTGAGTCCGCGGCTCCTGCGGGAGGCTGCGCCCCGATTTCGGGCTGAAGAAGTTCTGGCCATCTGCGCTGTTACCCTAGTCCGACTTTCGGTCGGGTCAGCTTCGCCTCCGATCCGGTCCCTTCAATCCGACTGACTGCGGGAATACACATGGAAAAGTTCGTCATACAGGGCGGGGTACCGCTCTCTGGTGAGATAACCGCCGCAGGCAACAAGAACGCCGCGCTGCCGATCCTCGCCGCCTGCCTCCTGACCGAAGAGGAGCTCGAGATCGCCAACGTGCCGCGGATTCGCGACACCGAGGCCCAGATCGCCCTGCTGGCGAAGCTCGGCGTCGAGGTCGAGTGGACCGAAGCCAATACGGTCAAGCTCTGCGCGAAGAACGTCACCGATACGACTCTCGACGAGGATCTCTCGGCTGCGATCCGCGCCTCTTTTCTTTTGGCCGGCCCGCTACTCGCCCGTTTCGGCGAAGTTCACATGCCGCCTCCGGGCGGGGACTTCATCGGCCGCCGCCGGCTCGACGCCCACCTCGACGCCTTCCGTGAGCTCGGAGCCCGGGTCGGTGGGCAGCGCTGGATCGAGTTGACCGCCCCCCCGGGAGGGCTACGGGCGACCGGGATCTTCATGGACGAGCCTTCGGTGATGGGTACCGAGAACGCCCTGATGGCTGCTGCGCTGACTCCGGGCGAGACCACCATCGCCAATGCCGCCTCCGAGCCGCATGTGCAGGATCTTGCCCGGCTGCTGGTCAAGATGGGCTCGCCGATTGCGGGAATCGGTTCGAACGTGATGGTCGTATCCGGCCAGGAGAAGCTCGGCGGCGCCGAGCACACAGTCACGCCCGACCACATCGAGATAGCCAGCTTCATGGCTCTGGCA
>JBBRVF010000392.1:0-1924 GCA_038247145.1 Solirubrobacterales bacterium
AGCGACGGCGATCCCCTGAAGAAGGCGGCGGTGGCCGTGGTCTTCACGAACCCCTACGTGGGTCAGGGATTCACCGAAGACCTGAGCGGCATGATCGAAGCAAGCGCCGAACTCGGGACCCTGATCGGGGAGCGCTGCAAGGACGCTTTCGACGGCGGGGTTCAGAGCCACGGCAAGGCAGTCATGGTCGGAATGGCGGGCGAACAGGAGCATGGCAACGCGGCCAAGACAACCACCTTCGGCAACCCCTTCCGCGAAGGATTCGGAGGCGGCAAGGCCTGGCTGCCTTCGACCACCAAGCGCTGCGCTACCGGTGCCCAGATCGACGTGCCGCTCTGTTACAAGGATGAGATCTGGGTCCGTTCTCACTACGATACGATCACGGTCGCGATCCACGACGCCCCGGCGCCGGACGAGATCGTGCTGATCGGCGCTGTGGCCTCACGAGGCCGGCTCAACTCCCGGGTCGGCGGCAAGAGCGTGGAAGAGGTGGAATGACGGGTAGCCTCGAGATCCGCAACCTTTCCGGGATGGTCACCGGGCGGCTGGCCGACGACGTGGCCGAGCCCGAGGTGATCAGGGTCGAGGGCGGCCTGATCGCCGGCTTCGAGCCGGGCCCCGAGCCTGACGCCGTGCTCGACGCCGGCGGTGCCGTGGTGATGCCGGGGCTGATCGACTCCCACGCCCATGTCGTATTCGGTGACTGGACCCCGCGCCAGAGTGCGCTCGGCTGGATCGAGTCGTCGCTGCACGGCGGGGTCACCATGATGATGTCGGCCTCCGAGGTTCACCTCCCGGGGCGGCCGCGCGACCGCGAGGGCGTCAAGGCACTTGCCGTCGCCGCCCAGCGTGCCTTCGAGGACTTCAGGCCCGGAGGAGTCAAGGTGCTGGCCGGCTCGGTGATAATCGAACCGACCCTGGAGCCCGAGGACTTCGTCGAGCTCAAGGACAAGGGCGTCTGGCTGGCCAAGGTCGGCTTCGGTGACTTCAGCCCGCAGGCCGACGCCGCTCCGCTGGTCCGGGCCGCCCAGGACAACGGCTTCGTGGTGATGAACCACACCGGCGGCGCCTCGATTCCGGATTCATCGCCGGTGACGATCGAAGACGTGCTGGCGCTCGGCTGCGACATCATCGGTCACGCCAACGGCGGTACCACGGCCCTGCCCGACGCCGACCTCGCCCGACTGTTCGATGCGCCGGGTGTGATCCAGCTGGTCCAGGCCGGCAACCTGCGGTCCTCGATCGAGATCATCGAGCGCACCTATGACCTCGACGCGCTCGACCGGATCGTGCTGGCCACCGACACACCGACCGGCACCGGCGTGATGCCGCTCGGCATGATCAAGACGGTCTGCGAGATTTCATCGCTTTGCGGCCTGTCCGCTCCGCGGGCGATCGCCCTGGCCACCGGCAACAACGGTGCCGTGCTCGGCCGCCCCGAGGGCGTGCTCGAACCCGGCCGCCCGGCCGACCTCTTCTGCGCCTTCGCTCCACTCGGCTCCTCCTGCGACGGACCGCTCGCTTCGATCGAGTTCGGCGACATCCCCGGCATTGGAGCGGTCGTGGTCGATGGCGAGGTCAAGGCAATGCGTTCGCGCAATACTCCGGCCCCCGACGGGGCGTGTCAAGTTACGGAAAAGGGCAGGTGATCCCTGATGTCTGATCTGATCGAAGAAGTGGTCGTGCCGGCCGGCGAAGCTCGCATGATCGACGTGAAGAAGGGCCAGACCCTGGAAATCGTCGATCTCGAAGGACAGCAGGTCGGCGACGTCGCGGTCTGGATGGCGGCAGATCCGGATGAGTACCTCTCGCCCTCGCATACCGTCTCCAGCCTCTCGAAGCTGGTTCCCGAAGTCGGCGATTCGATCCTCTCCAACCATCGGACCCCGCTGCTGAAGATTCTTCGTGACGACGTCGGCCACCA
>JBBRVF010000393.1:0-1922 GCA_038247145.1 Solirubrobacterales bacterium
CAGCCCGACGATGCCACCGCCCACCACCGCAAAGTCGGCCTGTCGGGGTGGGGGGAGGAACCGGTCCATGACCGGCAGTATCACCCGCCCGGTTCGGCCAGCCTTCGAAGCGGGCCGTCCGGGCGGGTGGTCTGCCTCAGGCCGCCTCTGCCTCCAGCACTGCCTGGTTGACCTGATCGGCCAGCTCTTCGAGTTCCATCAGCAACGAGGAGATCTGCGCCCGCGCCTCCGGCTCGACCAGCCGGCCGTCCGGGCCGAGCTTGCTGTCTACTTTGCCGATCGCCAGTTCGGTCTCGACCACCGGGGTGCCGGTTATCGAGAAGACCTTGCGAACGTGCTGACCGGCCCAGGCGCCGCCAAAAGGTGAAGGGCTGCTGGAGACGATCGCGGCCGGCTTGCCCATCAGTGCCGAAGAACCGTGCGGCCTCGACGCCCAGTCGATCGCGTTCTTGAGCGCGCCGGGTATCGAGCCGTTGAACTCGGGGGTGACGATCAGCAGGGCATCGGCCTCCCCGATCTGGCGCCTCAGGGATTCGACCGGACCCGGGGTGCTGTCGGGTTCGAGATCCTGGTTGAAGCCGGGAATCGACTCCAGTCCGTCAAAGACCGTGACCTCCACCCCCTCATGGGTGAGTTCGTAGGTTGAACGCGCCAGCAACGTCGAATAGGCGTCCTGCCGGAGACTTCCCGAGATCGCGAGCACCTTCATCGTCACTCACCGGCCTTACCGGCTTCGATGCTCATCACGAGCTTGACCTTCTCGGCGACGACGGCGGCCCCACTTTCGACCGTTGAACCCCAGGAGATCCCGTAGTCGTTGCGGTCGATCACACCGGAGGCGGCCAGTGAGAGCACCGGAGTACCGTCCATGCCCGGTCCGGCACCGTCGACTTCGAGCTCGAGCTCGATTGATCGGGTAACGCCGCGCAGCGTGAAATCTCCGCTCACGCGATATCTGCTTTCGCCGGATGCCTCTATCGCGGTTGAGCTGAAGCTGCCGCTCGGGTGATTCTCCGCATCGAAGAAGTCCGGGCCCAGCAGGTGTCCGGCAAGCGTCTTGTCGGGGACGTCGACGCTTGCGACCTGAATCGATCCTTCTATGCGCTCGATCGCTCCGTTGCCGATAGTGACGGTTCCGGTGAAGTCCGAGAAGGAGCCCCGGAAGGTTGAGATGCCGAGGTGCCTGACCTCGAATCCGACCCGGGAGTGGACGGGGTCGATGCTGTAGGTGCCGGTCTCGATGCCTGCTGTCTGTTCGATGGTGCTCATTTGCTGCCTTTCAAGGTGTTTGTTGTCAATTTGGTTGATTCAGCAACCGTTGCGCAGGCACCATAACAGATTCGTTGCGCCGTCAACCAAATCCGCTACAATGTTGGCCATGAACCCGGCCACATCCGAGAAAGTCGTCGAAGCCCCGCTCGTCCCGGTGGCGGTCGAGAGCGCCTGGCAGGCGATCAGGGGGTCGCATCAGATCCTCAGCGACCTGGTGGGCAAGGATCTCTCCGAAGCCGGTCTGCCCGAACTGGCCTGGTACGACGTGCTGGCCAGTCTTGAGTGCTCGCCCCGTCCCCTGCGGCCGAAGGATCTGCTCTGCCGGGTCGGGGTGACCAAGAGCGGGCTGACGAGGCTGATCGACCGGATCGAATCGGCCGGCCTCGTGGAGCGCTCGAGCTGCCCCTCGGATCGTCGCGGAACCTTCATCGCGATCACGGACGAGGGCAGGCAGACGCTTGCCGCGATGCGGCCGATAAGGAACCGGGTCTTCGCCGAGCATCTGGAGGGCACCCTCAGCGAAGCCGAAGCTGAAGCGGTGTCGGAACTCCTGGGAGGCGTTGTCGCGAGCGTGCGCTCCGAACTCGAAGGCGAAGACTGCTGCGAAGTCTGAATCCGGTCGAGCTCAGCGCTCTAGCGGCGGCACATCC
>JBBRVF010000394.1:0-1912 GCA_038247145.1 Solirubrobacterales bacterium
GGCATGGCGCAACCCTAACGAGTGGCCGGAAGTATCGGTCTTTGCAGGCGATGTTCTTGAGAACTCGTTGCACCCGTCGAGCCACCCGTGTGCCGGGCCGACCTAGCGTCATCGCATGGTCAGGCAAAGGCGCGAGAACAGGCGACCTGGAGAGGGCGGGCTGGCTGCCGAGCGCGGCCAGGGGACGGTCGAGTGGGTCGGGCTTGTGGCACTGGTTGCGGTCACGGTCACCGCATTGGCCTCGTTCGCCGGGCTGGTGCCGGGCACGGCTCTGGTTCACTCGATCAGCCGCAGCCTGCTCTGTGCGGCCTCGCTCTCGAGCGCATGCCTTGGCGAAGGCTCGCTGGATGGGACCTACGGCGCCGAGGTTGCTGCGCAAGTCCGGGCCAACGCTCCCGACCTGCTTTTCGGTCCCGACCTGCTCGGTCTGCCGGTTGACTTCCGCGCCTGTCGTTCGCCGGCCTGTGCCGACGCGCCCGGTACAGGTGTCGCCACTGAATCGACGGCGGGCGAGAAGGTGACGCTTTTCACCAGGGTGATCGACTGCCGGGACGATCCGGCAATTGAGCCGTACGACCGGTCCGACTGCGACGGCCCGGCCGACGGTCGCCTTTACATCCAGTACTGGGCCTACTACCCGGAGAGTGCTTCGCTTCGCGGAGTTCCGATTCTCGAGGGCAAGGGATACCACCCCCACGACTGGGAGTCTGTGCAGGTGCGACTCGATCCCGACGGAATCGTCAGCCAGAGGGCTTCGTCCCACGCCGGCTACAACCACACCAGGTCGCCCGCCAACTGGGGTTCGGACATGGGGTGGGGGCTGCTTCGCGACGCAGCCGAGGCGGCGGGTCTGCGCGAGCCGGGGGGCTGGGGTCCTTCGTCCGGCCGGCTATTGGTTGCCGGTGGAAGTCACGCCGGAAACGTCGACGACGAAATCGACGCCGACAGCTATCCGACCCGGACTCCGTCACGCAGGGTCCGGCTGATTCCGCTGGAGCAGGTTCGCGGCGGGCCGCTGGCCCGCCCGGCCCGGTTCGATCCGATCACGCCGCCGTGGCGAAAGCGGGTCTGGACGGACGGGGAGGCTGAGGGGACGGGGTGAAGGTCGGGGCTCAGGGCGCCAGCGCGCTGATCAGCGAGGCCATGTTGTCCGGTCCGGTGATCGGGGTGATCACCGGCAGGGTGATTCCGCCGGCTACGTACTCGTCGAGCCGGGTGCGGATCTGCTCCGGCGAGCCGAGCAGGAAGGTGTCCTCGATCAGCTCCCAGGGAGCTTCGGCCGCGGCTTTGGCGCGGTCGCGCGCCTCCCAGGCTTCGACCATCGGCGCGATCTGATCCCCGTAGCCGAGCCAGCGGAAGAAGTTGGCGTATACCGGCACGGTCACGTAGGAGGAGAACATGAACCGGGCCAGCGGCTCGACCTGCTCGCGCTCTCCGGGTATGCAGAAGAAGCGGCAGAGCAGTTCGAAATCGGGACCGGCGCCCTCGATGCCCTCGATCACCTGTGGCAGCCCACCCAGTGGCAGGAAGTTGGTGAAGGCGCCGTCGGCCTTGTCGACCGCGAGCTTGAGCATCTTGCCCCGGAGGGCGGCGAGGACGATCGGCGTGGGGTGGACTGGAGCGGTCTCGAGTTTGAAGCCGGTGTCGGTCCTCTCGCCGGCCAGAGCCACCCGAAGGAAGTCCACGGTCTTCTCGACCTTGCTCAGGGGCTTCTCGAAGGGGATCTCGTTCCAGCCGGCGACCATGCGGTCTGAGGAGGCGCCGATGCCGAGTACGAAACGGCCGCTAGAAGCGTCGCTCATCGCCGCCGCCTGCTGGGCCAGCAGGGCCGGGCCTCGCTGGAAGACGCCGACGATTCCGGTGCCCAGCCTGATCTTCTCGGTCCAGGCCGCACTCAGGGCCAGCGGGGTGA
>JBBRVF010000395.1:0-1907 GCA_038247145.1 Solirubrobacterales bacterium
CAAGGCCTTCCCGCCCGCGGCCGGACATCTTCATGCCGCCGAAAGGAATCACCGGTGGCCGGTAGTTGTCGGTTCCGTTGATCACCACGCCTCCGGACTCGAGCTGCTCGCCGACGACCAGGGCGCGCTGGGGGCTGGCCGAGAAGACACTCGCCATCAGGCCGAAGGAAGAAGCGTTGGCGACCTCGATCGCCTGCTCGGCGGAATCCACCGGGATCAGGTTGAAAACCGGACCGAAGATCTCGTCGTCGCGGGCGATGTCGGCAGCAACCGGCACCCCGGCCAGCAGGGTCGGGGCGAAGAAGGCGCCGTCGGCCTCGCCCGTACCGGCCGCGACTTCAGCCCCCTGGGCTCTTGCGTTGGTCACCTGCGCGGCGACTTTTTCGGCCGCGCCAGAGTGGATCAGCGGGCCGATCGCGGTCTTCTCGTCGGTGGCGTCACCGACCTTGAGCCCGGAAACCGTCTCCGCCAGTCGCGAAGCAAGCTGGTCATGCAGCGAGCGATGAACGAGCACCCGTTTGCTGGCCGAGCATGCCTGGCCGTTCATCAGGATGCGACCGCGTACCGCTTCGGTGGCGACCAGGTCGATGTCGGCATCGTCGAGGACCAGCATGGCGTTGTTGCCGCCGAGTTCCAGGTGGAGAAAGCGCAGCCGCTCGGCTGTCGCCCGTGCGACGGCGATCCCGGCGGCGGTGGAACCGGTGAGCGAGATCGCATCGATGCCTTCGGCCTCGGCCAGCGCCGCCCCTACGTCGGCTCCGCCGTGGACGGCCGCGATGACCTCGGCCGGCACACCGGCTTCGATCAGCGCCAGCCGGAATTGCTCTACCACCAGCGGGTCCTCCAGCGGCGGCTTGACCACCACGGCGTTTCCGCCGACCAGTGCCGCGGCGCACTTCTCCACGAAGAGCTCGACCGGAAAGTTGAAGGGCAGGATCGCGGCAACCACGCCGAGAGGCTCGCGGCGGGTGTAGGCGAGGTCCCACTCGGTGCCGAAGTTGCCTTCGGTCGGAAGAACTCGTCCGGCCAGACGACGACCCGCCTCGGCGTTGCCGTGAAGGAAGTGGATGCCGCCGCCGACCTCGAACTCGGCCTGGGGGAGAGGCTTACCCGACTCGGCCGCGAGCAGCCTTCCCAGCTCCTCGCGCTCGGACTCAAGCGAATCGGCCGCCTCGTCCAGAATCGCCGCACGCTCGGCAACCGGCCGCGCAGACCAGCTGCGCCTGGCCGCCACTGCGGCTGCCACGACCTCTGTGACCTCGGAGGGGTCGCTTAGCTTGACCTCTCCCAGAGTCTCCGTCTGCTGCGGAGTTGTGATCTCAAGCGTGTTCATCATCCTGAACCGCGTTCAGCATACCGCGCTCGCAACAGCTTCGGTACCTGCACTCAGGGAACCTTGTGGACCTCGAACAGGTTGGTGCCGATACCGAGGTCGGACAGCCCCGCGACGATCGCGATCAGGTCGCCAGACTTCGCCGCCCCGCATTTCACTGCCACGTCGGCGCATTCGTAGAGCAGATCGCGGATGCCCGGAGTCTGGTCGTGCAGGACAGGCTCGACCCCGAAGATCAGCCTCAACCTGCGAAGCGAATGAACGCTGTGGGTGACGGCGAGCACCGGAACCTTCGGCCGGTGGGCGGCGACCACGATCGCCGTACGGCCGGAGCCGGTCGGTACGACGATGCCTGTGAGGTTCAGCCGGTAGGCGGCAACCACTGCGCTCTGGGTGACCGAGGCGGAGACGTCCATCTCCTCCTGGCTGGTCCGGTTGAGCAGCCACTCCCAGTAGGGCAGATCGGGCTCGGTGGCCCGGGCGATCTCATCCATCACCTTGATCGCTTCCACCGGATGGTCGCCGACCGCCGTCTCCTCGGAGAGCATCACTGCGTCGGTGCCGTCGAAGATCG
>JBBRVF010000396.1:0-1904 GCA_038247145.1 Solirubrobacterales bacterium
TATCGGTACGCCGTTTGGCGCAAAGTCGACAGGTCTTCGGACTTGGACGTATCTGCTCGGAAACAGCCTTCCCGGACCTGAGTCCAGTGGCGTCTGTGTCTCCGCATTTGCGTCCCTACCGCTGCGCGCCAGTTCCGGATTCTGACCGGATTCCCTGGCCCCGCTTTCGGGGCACGATCGACTTCGCTTTCGATCCTATCCGGATCCGCCGGACATCGTGCGCGAAGCGGGCACCCCGAGCCCCGCCCCGGTCTCGAAGCGACGGTGATCCCTGCCTACCCGTACCATCGCAGGATGGAATTTTTGCATCAGGTCGTTTCCGCGCTGCCGCTGGCGATCGGTCCGAGCTGGCTGGAACCGGAACACCTGATCAAGACCTTCGGCACGATCGGCATCCTGACGATCGTCTTCGTCGAGTCCGGACTGCTCGTCGGTTTCTTCCTGCCCGGCGACTCCCTGCTCTTCACCGCCGGCCTGCTCTCGGCCAACGGGACACTCCCGGACATCTGGGTTCTCCTGGTGACCATCCCGATCGCCGCGATCGCCGGAGATCAGGTCGGCTACGCGATCGGCCGCAAGTTCGGGCCGCCGCTCTTCAATCGGCCCGACAGCCGATTCTTCCGCCGGGAGTACGTCGACAGATCGGCGGAATTCTTCGAGAAGCATGGGCCCAAGACGGTCGTCCTGGCGCGCTTCGTTCCAATCGTTCGCACATTCGTACCGGTGATGGCGGGGACCTCGCGAATGCACTACCGGACCTTCGTCACCTACAACGTGATCGGCGGACTACTCTGGGGAACCGGCGTCACCGCCCTCGGCTACTTCCTCGGCCAGATCGATTTCGTCAAGAACAACATCGAGCCGATCCTCCTGTTGATCGTCTTCCTCTCGGTAGTACCGGTATTCATCGAGCTGTTCAGGGCCAGGCGGGCGAAGCCTGACGAGCCGATTGAGCCTTTCGCTACCCCGGTGATCGAGGACAGCGATCCGGTCGAAGTCGACCTCGAGCCGCGCTGAGTCGGGCCCGGTCGAAGCCGCGACCAGCCCGCGAGATTCCGTGCGGTGCGCTGCCGCCACCGGTCGCCGGTGTTCCATTTGTTAGCCTTTCTTAATATGCGTCGTATCCTGATCCCGATGCTCGTCGGAGCAGCGCTTTTCCTGATGCCGGCCCAGGCCGGCGCCGTCAGTTCCTTCACGACGAAATTCGTCGCTTCCTTCGAGGGCTTCTCCTCCTGCGTCTATGCCGATCCGGCCGGACACGCGACGATCGGCTACGGCCGCCTGCTCCACTACGGTCCGCCGACCAGGAAGGACCGCAAGAAGTGGGGCTGCATCACCGAGGACCGCGCCCTGAAGATGCTGCGCAAGGACCTCGCCAGGTACGAAGCCGAAGTGCTGGCGAGGATCAAGGGTGCGCGGGTCACCCCGAGAATGATGACGGCGCTCACCTCCTTTGCCTTCAACCTCGGTCCCGGGGCGCTCGACTACCTGCCGGCCAAAGGAAAGGGAAGCGATACCAACATCGCCTTCCACGTGCGAAAGGGCAACTACCGCCGTGCCGGCAAGGAGATGCTGCTGTTCGACGGGATCATCGTCAACGGCAAGCGCTACGAACTCAAGGGCCTGCAGATTCGTCGGCGCAAAGAGTTCCGGCTGATAGTCAAGGACCTCCCCGCCCTGAAAGAGTGCGGCAACAAGTGCCCAGGCAGGGTCGTCTCCGGCGGACTGACTCCGCGAACTTCCGGCGGCCTGCGCCTCCGCTGAATATTCGCACGGCCTCTGCCCCGCCATCAGAGCCGGGTGCTACCTGTCCTCCGATAGCCGGGTAGCGGTTCACGTCAACCCGGCGCCTGCCCGTTTCTCCCGAGAGAAGGCACGGTGATCCGCGACGGCCAGTACCACCA
>JBBRVF010000397.1:0-1891 GCA_038247145.1 Solirubrobacterales bacterium
ACGAGAAAGTACGGAGACCCGAAGTGGCCGCAATCGCCGCACAGAAAATCAGGATCAGGCTCAAGGCCTACGATCACGACGCCATCGACCGCGCCGCGCGCGAAATCGTCGATACGGCCGAGCGCACCGGTGCTTCGGTATCCGGGCCCGTGCCGCTGCCGACCGAGCGCAACATCTACTGCGTGATCCGCTCGCCCTTCAAGGACAAGGACTCTCGTGAGCACTTTGAGATCCGGACCCACAAGCGGCTGATCGACATCCTCCAGCCGACCCCCAAGACCGTTGACTCGCTGCAGCGCCTGGATTCGCTCCCGGCCGGCGTCGACATCGAGATCCGTCTCTAGGAATCCATGTCAGCGATCCTCGGCAAGAAACTTGGAATGACCCAGATCTTCAGGGAAGACGGCGAGGTCGTCCCCGTGACCGTTATCGAAGCCGGGCCCTGCCCGGTGACCGGCATTCGAAAGCCCGACCGTGACGGCTACTCGGCGATTCAGCTGGCTTTCGACGAAGTCAAGAAAGGCAAGCTCAGCAAGGCTGAGGAAGGCCACCTGGCCAAGGCCGACGCCGCGCCGATGCGTGTGCTGGTCGAATTCCGCGACGCGACCATCGACGGCGGCGAAGAAGGCGAGGGCGAAGAGGTTTCGCTGGGCCAGGAGGTCACCGTCAAGAACTTCGAAGCCGGCCAGAAGGTCAAGATTTCAGGCGTATCGATCGGCAAGGGCTTTCAGGGAACCGTCAAGCGCCACAACTTCAGCCGCGGACCCGTATCCCACGGCTCGCACAACGTTCGTGCTCCGGGATCGATCGGCGCCAGCGCCTACCCGGCCCGTGTCTTCAAGGGCATGCGCCTTCCCGGCCAGATGGGCAACGAGCGCGCGACCCAGCTCGGGCTGGAGATCGCCGATATCGACGCCGAGCGCAACCTGCTGATGATCAAGGGTTCCGTTCCCGGTTCCCGCAACTCGATCGTGGAGATTCGTACCGATGGCTGAGGCCAAGGCAAAGAAGGTGCCCGTGCTGGGCAAGACGACCAAGGCCGACGTACCGGCGGACCTCTTCGGAGAGGAGTTCCACCAGTCGCTGGTCCACGAGGCCGCCCGGGCCGACGCCAACTCGCGTCGTCGCGGTACCGCTTCGACCCTGACCCGCGGCGAGGTTTCGATGACCACCGCCAAGGCCTGGCGCCAGAAGGGCACCGGACGTGCCCGTGTCGGCGCCCTGAGCGTCGGCAGCCGCTACGGCGGTGCCGCCACTTTCGGCCCCAAGCCCCGTCACTACACGGTCAAGGTCAACCGCAAGGCCCGCCGCAAGGCGATGCGCTCGGCGCTCTCGGTTCACGCCGAGCGTGGTTCGGTCGCAATCGCCAAGGCCAAGGACTTCGAGACCCCTTCGACCAGGGACGCCGCCGCGGCCCTGGAGAAGTGGGGCGCCAAGCGCTCGACCCTGATCGTCATCCTCGGTGACGAAACCGGGATTCTGAAGAGTTTCCGCAACATCCCCCGGATCGACGTGATGGAGGTCGGTGCGGTCGGTGTCGTCGACGTGATCGGCGCCGCCTCGATCGTGATTTCCGAAGGAGCCCTCGAGATTCTGGCCCAGCGGGCCGGCACCGCCGAGGCGCCGAAAGCAGATGCGCCCAAGGCCGAAGTCCCGGCTGCCGCCGAAGAGACCACAGACAAGAAGGACGGTGAGTGATGGATCCGCGCAGCGTCATCGTCCGCCCGGTCATCTCCGAGAAGACCTATGCCCTGATCGCCGCCGGCAAGTACACCTTCCGGGTGGACGACCGGGCCCACAAGTTCGAGATCAAGGACGCCGTCGAGAAGGCTTTCGGCGTCGAGGTCGTAAAGGTCCGGACCTTGAAGGTCCGTTCCAAGCCGAAGCGCCG
>JBBRVF010000398.1:0-1887 GCA_038247145.1 Solirubrobacterales bacterium
GGCTGCAGCGGGGCCGAGCCGCCCGGCAGTACCCCGAATCTCGCGGATGAAGCGAAGGCGCTCTCGATCAGCTCAAAGAACTGGGTCGCGCGCAGCAGGCTCCAGCCGACCGGACTCTCCCGCACAAGCAGCTCCTGGCGTGCTTTCGCTTTGTAGTAGCCGAGGCTGACCTTCTCGCAGCCGACGATCGAGACCCCGACGAAGTGTTCGACCCCGGCCGGTCCACAGGCGGCGATCAGTCGCCTGGTGCCTTCCAGCATCACCGGACCCGGCCGAACCGGGTTGTTGGCGGCATCGATCACCGCGCGAGCGCCATTCAATGCTTCCCCGAAACTCCCCGCGCGGCCGCCGTCTTCGAGAGACAGGTCGAATTCGAGGTGCTCGCAGCCCTCAGGGAGGCTGTTCGGCCGCTTGCGGGAGAGGATGAGCACCTTTTCGCCTCGCCCGGTCAGCTGCTCGACCACTGCCGATCCAAGGGTGCCGGTTCCACCGACGACGACGATCAACGCTCGCCCCGGTCGAGTTCGGTGTCGGCGAACGAGAGAGGGTCCTCGATCGGCTCGAGGTGGGTGAAGACCGTCGCCTGCCCGACCGCCTCGCGCAGGTCACCTTCGACCCTCTCGGCGAAGTCGTGGCCGGCCTGGACGGTCCACTCTCCGGGAACCAGGACGTGGACCGAGATGAAAGAACGCCTTCCTGCCTTGCGGGTGCGAAGGGCGTGGAACTCGACGCTGTCGTGCGAGTAGCGGCCGAGCACTTCGTTGACCGCCGCCATCTCTTCGACCGGCAGAGCCCTGTCCATCAGGCCTGACATCGAGTCGCGGACAAGCGAGGAACCGGTGCGTACGATGTTGGCGGCGACGAGAAGGGCGATGATCGGATCCAGCCACTCCAGGCCGGTCAGCCAGACCAGGGCGACGCCGACGATCACGCCCGCGGTGGTCCAGACGTCGGTCATCAGGTGGCGGCCATCGGCCTGAAGGGTCAGCGACTGCTCCTGCCTGCCGGTCCGGATCAGCAGGGTCGCCGCACCCAGGTTGATCAATGAGGCCACGACCGAGATCGTCAGGCCGATACCGATTTCGGTCAGCCCCGCAGGGTGGATCAAGCGGTCGATCGCCGCGTAGGCGATGGTGAAGGCAGCCAGCAGGATCAGGGCTCCCTCGAAGCCTGCGGATACGTAGTCGGCCTTCTCGTGGCCGTAGGTATGGTCTTCGTCCGGAGGACGGGTGGACCAGAGGATCACGACCAGCCCGACCAGCGCGGCGACCAGGTTTACGACCGACTCCAGCGCATCGGAGAGCAGCCCGACCGAGCCGGTCAGCAGCCAGGCGGCCGTCTTCATCGAGATCGTCACCAGCGATACCGCGATCGCGACCGAGATGATCGTGATCAGTCGTTTTCTGCGTCGGCTCTCCTCGCCGTTGCCGGTCATCCGATGAATACTCCCAGAGCGTTAGGCTGATCCGATGGCCGAGGCAGTGAACACAGACTCCATACCGGCCCGGATCAACTCGATCCGGGAGAACCTGGCCCTGCTCGGCGAGTACCTCGACCTGAACGAACTCGAGCGCGAAGTCGAACGCCTGGAGAACGAAATGCAGCAGCCGGGTTTCTGGGACGACCAGGATGGGGCCGCTTCCGTCTCCGCCGAGCATTCCCGGGCGCAGCGCAAGGTCAAGGGCTTCCGCAAGCTGGAATCCGAAGCGGGCGACCTCGGTGACATGGCCGAGATGGCCGAATCCGATGCCGAGATGGCGACCGAACTCGAGCAGCAGCTGGTTTCGATCGAAGGCCGGCTGGAAGCCCTGGAAGAGGCCCGCCTGTTCAGCGGCGAGTACGACGCCGGCGACGCCCTGGTCACCGTCCACGCCGGGGCCGGTGGCA
>JBBRVF010000399.1:0-1882 GCA_038247145.1 Solirubrobacterales bacterium
GATCGGCGACGAAGTCATGGTCGTTTCGCCGGACCCCGTTTCGCTGGTCGAGTGGGCGGTGGGCTTCATCGCCTTCTTCCGCGATCGGCCGAAACCCAGGGTCGGCATCCACTGCGGCAAGGCAGTCTTTCGGGACGGCGACTACTTCGGGGCGGACGTAAACCTGGCCCACCGGGTGGTCAACCGGGCCCAGGGGGGCGAAGTCCTGGTGACCGGAACAGTCGCCGACGTATTGGCCGAGCATGAAGATCTCGAGCTTCACGGCATCGGCCAGGCCCAGCTCAAGGGCTTTCCCGAGCCGATACCACTTTTCCTGGCCCGTGTCCGGAGCTGAGGCCGACCGGCCGGCTGCGGTGATTGAGGCCTCCGGGCTGATCGCCCCCGGCAGCGGCGGCGTCGTCCTGCTTTCCGGCGGGGCGGACTCCTGCGCTCTGGCTTTCGGCCTGAGCCGGCTTCAGCCGCGTCCCGAACTTCATGCGGTCCACCTCAACTACGGCCTTCGTGAAGATTCCGGCAATGACGAAGCGGCATGCGTCGAGCTCTGCGAAACGGTAGGGATCGGATTGACGGTGATCCGGCCCGATCGCGGGCAGGGCAACCTCCACGCATGGGCCCGCGAGCAGCGATACCGGGCGGCCGAGCGGATCAGGGAGGAGCGGGAGCTCGACTGGATTGCCGTGGCCCATACCGCCGGCGACCTCGCCGAAACCGTGATCTACAGGCTGGCCGTCTCTCCGGGAACCCGCGCCCTGGCGGCGATGCCGGCCCGGCGCGGGGCGATCGTGAGGCCGATGCTCGCGCTCAGCCGGGAGCAGGTGCGCACGGCGGCGACGGAGGCAGGCCTGCCGTTCGTCGACGACCGCTCGAACGACGACCCCGCTTTCGCCAGGGCCCGGATCCGCAACGAGGTTCTGCCGGTCTTGGCGGATCTCAACCCGGCGGTCCTGGAGACGATTTCAAGGACGCGGTCGGACCTGGCCGAAGAACTCGATTTTCTCGCTGATGCGGGATCCGACCTGGTCGAAACCGGCCCGGACGGAATGCCGCAAATTGATGTCGGCGTTCTCGGGGCCGCACACCCGGCACCCGGGCGCTTCGCCCTGCGCTCGATGGCGGCGGCCGTACTCGGTCGCGATGTTCCTGTTTCAAGGGAGCAGACCGCTGCGATCCTGAAGCTGGGAGAGAGCCCGGAGGGCGGACGGGTCGATCTCGGCCAGGGCGCTTCGCTGGTCGCCGAAGCGGGCTCGGTGATCGTCGAATCCGGCTCTGCGTCCGCGGGATCTCCGGCGAACGCGCCTGTCACGCTCGAGCTGCCGGGCTCGGTTGACTGGGGCGGCTGGTCGCTGAGCGCAGAGGAGATGGTGCCGCCCTTCGCGGCCTCAGGGCCGGATGTCGCCACACTCGACGCCGACGCACTGGCGGGCAGACTCGAAGTTCGCTCCTGGAGCGAAGGGGACCGAATTCGACCGCTCGGCCTCGGAGGGAGCAAGTCGCTTCAGGACCTGTTCACCGACCGCAGGCTGCCGCGCTCCCGGCGCCGGCGCGTTCCGATAGTCCTGTCCGGCGGGGAAATCGCCTGGGTGCCCGGTGTGGCCATCGGCGAGTCCTTCCGCCTGGGGCCGCATACCGTCAGCGCGGTGCGGCTGACGGCGCGCCTTCAGCCACGGGCGCAAGGGGGTCCGCCCCCCGATTGGGCTTAGAATCGGCCGAGTGAACCCGTCCCCCACAGGCGAGGTGCTGATCTCGTCCGAGGCGCTGTCGGACCGCGTCGCCGAACTCGGGGCTCAGATCAGCCGCGACTACGCCGGCCGTGACCTGGTGATGGTCGGAGTTCTACGGGGCGCAGTGGTCTTCATCGCCGACCTGCTTCGCACCCTCGACA
>JBBRVF010000400.1:0-1869 GCA_038247145.1 Solirubrobacterales bacterium
CGGGCAGCCGTCGAGAACATGATGAAGACGCTGGCGACCGAGTGGTCGCGGTTCGGGATCCGGACCTGCGCTATCGCCGCCGGTCAGTTCGCGACCGACACCTTCGTCAACAAGTACCCGAAGGAGATCGTCGAATCCGTTCACCGGACGATCCCCATGGGCCGGGTCGGCGAGTCCGACGAGATGGCCTGGCTGATCGCCTTCCTCGCCAGCCCGGCCGGTAACTTCCACTCAGGCTCGGTGATCACCCTCGACGGGGGTCGCGACAACTGGTTCGGACCCTGGCCGCCCGCCGGCATCGCCGACGACTCCGGTCAGCCGCCCGCCGAAGCCCGCCGCAGCCGATAGAACCGTCCGACCGCATTACCGGTTCGAGCCCACCGTTCGTGGGAGGTGTTTTCGAGAACGCGTAACCAGGGGTTGCGCTTCCGCGAAAACACCCCACACTGGCCGACCCGCGGACTGGGGGAGGCCCGCTTGCAACAGCGGATCTGCCTCAGGTGTACATGCCGCCGAACTGACCGCCGGTGACGTTCAGCACCTGGCCGTGCACATAGTCGGCGAGGCCGGAAGCGAGGAAGAGAACCGGTCCCGAGGCCTCTTCCGGGGTGGCCGGCCGACCAAGCGGGATGATCATCGAAGCCATCGCCCGCATCTGCTCCGGGATCCCGAGCTGGATCTCTTCGCCGCCCGGGCCCTTGACCGTCTCGGAGTCATCGTCCTTGGCGGCGGTCAGGCGGGTCTCGACGAAGCCGAATGCGACCGCGTTTACGTTGATCTTGAACTGGCCCCACTCCTTGGCCAGAGTCTTTGTCATGCCGACCACGGCGGACTTGCCGGCGCTGTAGTTGACCTGTCCGGCGTTGCCCATGGTGCCGGAGATCGAGCTGACGTTGATCAGCTTGCGGAAGACTTCCCGGCCCTCTGCGGCCTCAGCTTTGGCGGCTTCCCGCCAATGAGGAGCGAGCGCGCGGGCGACCCGGAAAGGAACGATGGTATGGATGTCGAGCATCGCCTGGAACTGCTCGTCGCTCATCTTGTGGGCTACGCCGTCCCAGGTGTAGCCGGCGTTGTTGACCACGATGTCGATCGAGCCGAAGGCCTCGTTGGCGGCGGCCACCAGTTCTTCGGCGGCCTCTGTCCTGGTCATGTCGCCGGCGTAAACGGCGGTCTTGCCGCCGATCTCGGATGCGGCCTGCTCTGCAGCTTCGGCGTCGAGGTCGTTGATCAGTACGTTGGCGCCGTTGGCCGCGAAAAGCTCAGCCGTGGCGCGGCCGATTCCGCGGGCAGAACCGGTGACGATCGCGCTTTTTCCGTCCAGAAGTCCCATGTTCAAGCTCCTTGTGATTGAGGGGTCCGTGCCAGGCCAGCCGCCGGCACCGTGAGGGCGGACTATATGACGAGTCGGGGCCCTTCTGACTCCGGTCATCGCCGCCTTTATCGGCGAGCCGGACTTCTCCGCGCTCTCGTTCACGATCAACGGCTCGGAGTTTCTCTACGGCAGCTTCATCAACGCTCTGATCGCCTTCCTCTCGGTCGCAGCGGCGGTCTATTCGCAGCCAGGCGCTGTGCCCACTGCACGGTCGAGCTCAAGCCGGCGGCCTGAGCCCGACCGCCCGGTCAGATTCCGTAGGAGCGGCCGATTACCTCGAGCATGATCTCGTCGGTTCCGGCGCCGATCCGGTTGAGGCGGATGTCGCGGTAATGGCGCTCGACTTCGTACTCCTTCATGTAGCCCCAGCCGCCGTGGATCTGGATCGCCTCGTCGGCGACCTCGCATGCCATGCGGGCGGAGAACAGCTTGGCCATCGAGATCTCGCGCACCGGATACTCGCCGTTGGCCAGACGCCAGGCGACGGTGTAGGTGAA
>JBBRVF010000401.1:0-1868 GCA_038247145.1 Solirubrobacterales bacterium
CACGCTGACCGCCTGGCTGGTCGTGATGGCGCTCAACCCGGTGACCCTGGCCGTCGGCACGGTCTGGCTGGCGGTGGGGATTCTCGTCTACTACCTGTACAGGCGCTACCAGCGGCTGCCGTTTTCGCAGACCGTCAAGGTGGTGCTGCCGGAGCCACTCGGAGTCGAGGAAATCGAGTACCGCAGCGTGCTCGTCGCTTTCCCGGCCGACCAGCCGTTCTCCAAGGACATGATCGCCACGGCGACCCGGCTGACCTCGCAAAAGCGCCGGGCGATCCACCTGGTCGCGCTGCTGACCGTGCCGACCAGCCTGCCGATCGATTCGGCGATGGCCGAGGCCGAAGAAAAGGCCCAGCGAAAGATCGAGGAGGCCAAGCTGATGGCCGGGATGCGGGTGACCGGCCGGGTGGTCCGGGTGCGGCCGGGTCAGGAGGGTTACGTGCTCGCCGAGCAGGCAACGGAATCCCGGGCCGAGGCGATCGTGGTCGGGATGCGGAGGCGGGGAGGTGTGCCGCTCTACGGGAAAACGCTCGAAACCGTGCTCAGAGAGCGACCCTGCCGGGTGATCGTGGTCTCCGAGGGCGGCGGCAAGTCTGGCGAGGTCGCCATCTCCGAGGGCGACGCAGTGGTCGGGATCGAGCGCACATGAGGCGGGGAGGCCTCTATGACCGATCGGTCAAGACGATCTCCCTGATCTACCTGGCGATCGGCGTCGTGGTACTGGTGCTGACGATCAGCCGGGGCGGAAGCATCCTCTCCATCGGTTTCCTGCTCGGCTTCGCTTTCATCGCCATCGGCCTCGCCCGCTACCGGCTCCAGCAGAAGATCGGCCAGGACGAATGAGACCGCGCGGCAGGGCCCCGAAGAACGGCGTCCTCTGGCTGCTGACTGTCGCCTGGGCGTCGGTCGGCTTTTCGATCTACTTCTCGCTCGGTGTGGTCGCCAAGCACGGGCTTGGTCTGGCCCCGCTGATCTTCCTGGCTGCCGGCCTGCTCTTCGTCCTGACCATGTTCACCTACATCGAGGGCAGCGCGATGCTGCGCCAGCGCGGCGGCTCCTCGGCTTACGCCCGCCATGCCTTCAACGAGACGATCGCATTCATTGCGGGCTGGATGGTGCTGCTGGACCTGCTGATCGTGATCTCGCTGGCGGTGCTGTCGGTCCCGAATTACCTCGAGCCGTTGACCGGGGACCTCGACGGCACCGCCTGGGGCGCGGCGATCGTTCTGGCGGTGGTGATCTACATCGCCGGCATGAACGTGATCGACGTCCCCGCGAGACGCCGGCCATGGTTTCTGCTGATCCTGGCCGGCGCCGACCTGCTGGTCCAGCTGCTGGTCCTGGCGGTAGGCCTGCTGGTCGTCCTTGACCCTGCGGTACTGACCGGGAGCATCGAGCTCTGGACCAGTCCTGGCCTTGAAGATGCGATCTACGCCGCCGTGCTCGCCATGCTCGCCTATGCCGGGATCGAAGCGGTGGCGAACCTGATTCCCGACCTCGACCTCGATCCGACCAAGTTCGGCAAAGTGGTGACCCGGACCGTCTGGCTGGTGCCGGTGATCTACGCCGGAATCGCCGCGATCGCGCTGATGGCTGTGCCGGTGCTGCCGGGCCCCGACGGCCCTACGACCGAACTCGGGACCACCTATCTTGATGCGCCGGTTCTGGGGGTCGTTTCAGCCTACGATCCCGCATGGCTGGCCGATTCGATGAGGTGGCTGGTCGCCGTGGTGGCCGCCCTGACCCTGATCTGGGCCGCGAATACCGCGATGCTGGGGGTCTCTCGCCACATCTACTCGCTGGCGGTCAACCGCCAGATCCCAAGCTGGCTCGGTCAGCTCGGCGGAAGGTACGAGACCCCGTTCAAG
>JBBRVF010000402.1:0-1862 GCA_038247145.1 Solirubrobacterales bacterium
CCGCCGCTGTCGCCGAAGCAGGTTGAGGTATTGCCCGAGGGGCCACCAAGGCAGAGCATGGTCTTCGGCTGGTAGCTGCGTCCGTTGTCGCGACGGCATACCGCATCGGGGAGGATCACCTGACTTGCGACCCTGAGCACGTTGCTTCCCAGACGGCCGAAAGGATTGGTCACCCCCCAGCCTGTGGTCCTGACCAGGCTGCCGGGGTTCAGCGTGGCCGATTCCGTTGCTCCGGCCAGCTTGATCGGTGCCGCCGGGAGTCGCCGCTTCAGCTTGAGCAGGGCGACATCCCAGCCGGGACTGAAGCTGGCACTCTGGAACTTCAGGCGGCCCTTCCGGTTGCGGGGCATCAGGCGGCTTTCAACGTAGGAGCTGCTTCCCGAGTTGCTGCTCAGCCAGTTGCGGCCTGCAATCACCTGAACCCCCTTCAGCCGGGACGGTTTCAGGTCGGCGACGCAGTGGGCGGCGGTCAGGACCAGGTCACGGGCTATCAGCGATCCCGTGCAGAAGTAGCGCTTGCGGGCCGAGACCCGCTTGCTGCCCGGTCCGCCCGCGACGATCGCAACCTGCCATGGCCAGTCCTTGATCTTGGTTGTATTGCCATTGATGATGCTGACACCGGCGACCTGGTCGCCGGCAGCCCCGGCCTGGCCGGGGGAGATCGCGAGAACGGCAAGCAGGGCCAGGCCGCAGCAGAAGGCGGCCCGGACCTTAGCCGAGTGGGAGGTAGCGACCATCGGGTAAGAGTACCTGCTGGTCTCTGTTAGCAAGTGCTAAGGTTTCGCTCACTTTTTACTGACTGTCCGGATGGGCGTTCCGTACCGGCTGAAGGAATCGGGAGGCTCTCCGTGAATAGTCGAAATCAGATGGCATTCGGAAAGAAAAAGAAACAGCAGCAGGTCGAAGCCGAACTCGAGCAGGCGCGCGAGCGGAAGACTGCCGGGCGGCCGCGCAAGGGCGGCACCCCGATCATCGAGATGCGCGATGTCAGCAAGGTGTATTCGGGCGGGCACCTGGCCCTCGACCGGGTTTCGCTGGCCGTCAACCGCGGCGACTTCGTCTTCCTGGTCGGGCCGACCGGCTGCGGCAAGTCGACCCTGATCAAGCTGCTGATCCGCGAACTCGAGCCGACCGACGGAACGGTGTCGATCGCCGGTCGTGACGTCGGTACGCTCTCCGACAAGAAGATCCCCCAGCTTCGCCGCAACATCGGCACCGTCTTCCAGGACTTCAAGCTTTTGCCGAGCCGCACCGTCTACGACAACGTCGCCTACGCACTCCAGGTGATCGGCGCCTCGCGAGCCGAGATCCGGCAGAAGGTCCCCGAGACCCTGCGCCTGGTCGGACTCTCGACCAAGCTCCACAACTACCCCGACGAGCTCTCCGGCGGCGAGCAGCAGCGAGTTTCCGTAGCCCGGGCCTTCGTCAACCACCCGCCGCTTCTGCTGGCCGACGAGCCCAGCGGAAACCTCGATCCGGTGACCTCGGTCGGCATCATGCAGCTGCTCTACCGGATCAACAAGACCGGAACCACGGTCGTGGTCGTCACCCATGACCGGGAGATGGTCGACCGCATGCGCCGCCGCGTCATCGAGCTTTACGAAGGCAGAGTCATCCGCGACGAGATCGCCGGCGGCTATACCGAAGAGTCGACAACCGAGTTCGGCGTGCGTATGCGCGCCGAGATGGGTGTCGGGCTTGAAGGCCACTCGAACGGAGTCCACTGATGGGAAAGATCTTCTTCTTCACCGGCGAGGCGATTCGCGCCATGCGTCGCAACGTCGCCCCGACCACTGCCGCGGTCGTGACCACGGTCCTGACCGCGATCCTGATCGGCGTTCTGGTGCCGATCTTCCAGACCA
>JBBRVF010000403.1:0-1859 GCA_038247145.1 Solirubrobacterales bacterium
CAAGGCCGCCGCCTGAGGGGGCATCGCGCCGTTCTGGCGGCGATCAGCCCCGGCACAGGGTGCTCATCGTTGCCAGAACCCTCTGGCGCGAGGTCGCTCAGCTGTTGGCGTCGATGTCGCGCTGGCGCTTGAGCGACTCATCGATCACTTCGAGCGCGGCCTCTCGCGGGTACCAGCCGTCGACGTCGACGTGCTTGCCTTCCGGCTGCTTGTAGACCGAGAAGAAGTGCGAGATTTCGTCCCGCAGCTGGTCCGGCAGCATGTCGAGCGTCTTGATGTAGCTCCAGTTCGGATCCTCTGCCGGCACGCACAACACCTTGTCGTCGATCTGGCCTTCGTCCTTCATCCGGAACAGGCCGATCGGAATAGACGGGATGATGCAGCCGGGGAAGGTCGGCTCGGAAACGCAGACCATCGCGTCGAGCGGATCGCCGTCTTCGCCCATGGTGTGGGGAACGAATCCGTAATCGACCGGATAGACCATCGAGGAGAAGAGGAAGCGGTCGAGTTTGATCCCCCCGAGATCCTCGTCGTATTCGTACTTGTTGCGGCTCCCCTTGGGAACCTCGACGATGATGTTCAGATCACTCACTGTTGATTTCCTGACGCTTTTCGGGTTATACGGCTGCCGTACCCCTCGCTCCCCCGCATCTTCGCCGATCATGCGGCGCGGGGCGTCGCGGCTCAACCGCCGAGGACCTGGCGCTCGCTGGCGCGCTCGACCGGGCGCCACGGACTGTTCCACTCGCAGACGCCCTTGACCAGGCGGTCGGCTTCGGTCGGACCCCAGGTGCCCTTTTCGTAGAAAGCGACCGGCGGGGCGTCGTCGAGCAGCGGCTGGACGATGCGCCAGGTTTCCTCGATCGCGTCGGCATGGGTGAACAGGTCGAAGCGACCGTGTATGGCGTCGTCGAGAAGTCTTTCGTAAGGCTCCGGCTCGGTTCCCGGCTCTTTCTCGAACAGTACGTCGAGGTCGGCCGGCTCGAACATGTCTTCGCCCGCGGCCTTGGCGATGAAACGCATCCGCGCCCCCGGTTCGGGGTCGATCCGGATGACCATCTGGTTGTGTCCGGGCTTGTGGCCGTCGCCTATGCCGACCCCGGGCGGCCGCTTGAAGACGACCCGGACCTCGGTCTGCTTCACCGGCAGGAATTTGCCGGTTCGCAGGTAGAACGGCACGCCGGCCCAGCGCCAGTTGTCGATCGCGAGCTGGAGCGCGGCGTAGGTCTCGATCTGGGAATCGTCGGCGACCTCGGGGATGTCGCGGTAGCCGTTGTACTGGCCTCGTACGCAGCGGGCCGGGTCGGCCGCACTCATCGACTGGAACAGCTCGAGTTTCTTCGCCCGGATCGAATCGTGCTGGTTGGAGCTCGGCGGCTCGATCGCGATCAGGGCGAGCACCTGCATCATGTGGTTCTGGACGACGTCCCGGATCGCCCCGACGCCTTCGTAGAAGCGGCCCCGGTCCTCGACGCCGAAGCTCTCGGCCATGGTCATCTGGACGTAGGCGACGTTGTCGCGGTTCCAGACCGGCTCGAGGATCGAGTTGGCGAAGCGCAGGTAGGTGATGTCCATGACCGGCTCTTTGCCGAGGTAATGGTCGATCCTCAGGATCTGGTCCTCGGTCAGGTTCTCGGTCAGGTCGGCCTGGAGGGCGCGGGCGGAGGCCAGGTCGTGGCCGAAGGGCTTCTCGATGATGAAGCGGCCCTTCTCGGTCAGCCCGGCCGTGTGGAGGTGGTGGATCACCGGCGAGAAAAGGCTCGGCGGGATCTCCAGGTAGAAGATCGGACGCTGGTACTCGGAGAGTTCTTCGGCCACGGTCGCATAGGTCGAATTCTCATCGAAGTTGCCGGCGACGA
>JBBRVF010000404.1:0-1854 GCA_038247145.1 Solirubrobacterales bacterium
CCGGGGCTTCGAAGATGTTCGACACCGGTTTCGGCACGCTCGCCTGGATCCTGCTGCTCGCTTCGGCCGGTGTCGGCATCTGGCTGGTCTGGTCGGAGGCGAAGAGCCTCTGAACTGGCGGCTGCTGGCCTGGAACCTCTGCCACGGCCGCGACGATCCACCCGAGCCATCGCCCGGAGGACTGGACTGGCGACTGCTCGGCCGACCAGTGCGCGGGAATGACTACGCGCTCGTAAACCGCAACCTGTTCTACGAGTTCGCGGCAATGTTGTCGGCCTCGAAGTGGGATGCGGCCCTGCTCCAGGAGGTGCCGCCGCGCTGGGCCGAGCGGCTGGCTGACGCCACCGGCTCCGAGTTTCGCAGCACGCTGACCTCTCGAAACTGGATGCGTCCGCTGACCGCCCCACTGGCCCGGATTCGACCACACCTGACCGGTAGCTGGGAGGGAGGCTGCAACCTGATCCTGGTCCGCAAGGGCCGGCCCGGAGCTTCGATCGAGAGCCACCGACGCGCCACCCTGCGGCTTTGGCCCGAGAGGCGTGTCGTCTCCATGGCCTCGACCCATTCCGGGATCTGCCTGGCCAACCTCCACGCCTCGACCGCCGAACGGGCCGAAGTTGATGTCCTGGAGGCCGCCCGGCTGGCGGCAGAGTGGGCCGGAGACTCACCGCTTGTTCTGGGCGGCGACTTCAACCTGAGGCCGCGGTCTTCCGAGGCCTTCGCCGAACTCGAGCGCATCCACGGGTTGACCGGTGCCACCGGCCCCGGGGCGATCGACCACCTGTTGTTCCGGGGAGCCCAGCCTCTTGAAGCGGCCGAGAGCTGGCCGGACGTCCGCCGGGACGTACCCGATCCGGAATCCGGGCTGAAGCTCCGGCTCTCCGATCACTCGCCGGTGGTCTGCCGGCTCGCCGCCTGAGCCTGGCCGCAGCTCCGGCGATCGCAGTCGGCTTGACTGATCCGTGACGGTTTCGTCTCGATCGTCGAGACATGCCTGAGCGGACCCGGCGGATGCTCGCCCCATGGCAAAACGAAAGAAGGGCAACGGCTCGCTCCGAAACGAACGGGGATCCGTCTCGATCGAGCTGGTCGGCGCGGTTCCGGTGGTCCTGCTCTGTCTGCTGGTAGCGGCGCAGGTCGCGGTAGGTGGTTATGCGCTGTGGTCGGCCGGCCTGGCCGCCAGGGCGGGGGCGAGGGCCGAGCTGACCGGCCGTGACCCGGCCGACGCTGCCCGCCGGGCGCTGCCGCCCGGATTGAGCGCCGACGTCCGGGTGGAGGACGGGCGGGCGGTCAGCGTCGGCGTGGTCCTGCCTCGACTGCTCCCGGTATTGCCGCAGACCCGGGTTTTCGGCAGCAGCGATCTGGGGGGAGGCTGAAGTGGCCGGCCAGCTGCTGCGCTCATGTCCCGCGCAGGCATCGATCGAGGCGGTAGCCGGCATCGCGGTCCTGATGCTGGCGGCGCTGCTCTGCTTTCAGCTGCTCGCCACCGGCTATACGGCGACTGTGGCCGACGGCGCGGCCGAAGCCGGTGCGATCGCCCTGGTCCGCGGTCGTTCGGTGGACGGCGCGGTCATGCGGGCGCTGCCGGGATGGGCCCGATCTAGGGTCTTGGTCAGCCGCCTCGGCGAGACGGTCCGGGTCAGGGTCAGGCCGCCTTCTCTGTTCGACTCGATCTCGGAAAGGCTCGCGGTCAGCTCGAGCGCGAGCGCCCGGGCGGGATGAAAGGCCCGGGAACATGAACCCGGTCGCCCTGGTCGCCACCGTTGGCTTGGAATCGGATCCTGCGACCGTCCGGAGCGCGGCCGGTATCGCGGCGGTATGGCTGGGCGAGGCTGAAGACGAACAGCTCGTCCC
>JBBRVF010000405.1:0-1828 GCA_038247145.1 Solirubrobacterales bacterium
ATAAGCTCAGCCTCGATGAATGCCGAAACGGATGGGATTTCGCACGGCCCCCTCGAGCAGTGGTTCGCCGAGCGGATCCCGACACTCGAACCGTCTCTCGATTACGAAAAGATCCACGGTGGACTGTCGAACCTGACCTTCCTGGTCACCGACCAGGCCGACAAGCGCTGGGTGCTGCGACGTCCGCCGCTCGGCGACCGGCTCGGCTCGGCTCACGATATGGGCCGCGAGGTGCGGGTTGTCACCGCCCTGGCCGGGACCGCGGTGCCGGTCCCTCCTGTGGTCGGATTCTGCGACGACGACTCGGTCACCGGTGCCCCCTTCTACGTAATGGAATTCGTCGAGGGCCCGGTGCTGAGGGCGCCCGAGCAGGCCGCACTGTTCCCGACATCCGAACAGCGGCGCCGGATCGGCGAGGGGCTGGTCGAGACGATGTCCGAGATTCACGCGCTCGATCCGGGCGAAGTCGGCCTTGGCGATCTCGGTCGTCACGACGGCTATGTCTCCCGCCAGCTGAGGCGGTGGTCCGGACAGTGGGAGAAGTCGAAGACGAGGGAGCTTCCCCTGCTGGAAGAGGTACATCGGCGGCTGCTCGACTCGATTCCCGAGCAGACCGAGACCACGATCGTCCACGGCGACTACCGCCTCGACAACGTGATCTACAGCCCGCTCGGCGAGGTCGCCGCGGTGGTTGACTGGGAGCTCTGCACTCTTGGAGATCCGCTGGCCGACCTCGGGTTGCTGATGGTCTACTGGGTCGAGCCGGAGGACGAGACGGTCCCGTTGATCAGGCCGGCGACGGTCGAGCCCGGCTTTCCCTCGCGGACGGAGCTGGTCGATCATTACCGCAGGGTTTCCGGCAGGGACGTATCCGAGCTCGACTATTTTGTCGCGCTCGGCTACTGGAAGCTGGCGGTGATCATCGAAGGCGTGCTGTCCCGATTCCGCAGCGGCGGTTACGGCGAAGACAGCCGTGACGGCGGGCAGGAGTTCGAGGCCGCGGTCGAGACCCTGACCGGAGCCGCCTCGCGGGCGATCGGGCGCCTCGGCTGACTCAGCCTCTGGCGGCTTCGCGCTTCTTCAGCTGGCGGCCGGTCTCGCGGCGGGCGATCACCATCTTGTGAACCTCGTCGGCACCGTCGACCAGCTTCAGCATCCGGCTGAAGCGCCACATCATCGCCAGCGGCGTGTCGTCGCTGACCCCGAGTCCGCCGTGGACCTGGATCGACCGGTCGAGCACTTCCATGACCATGTTCGCGGCGACGACCTTGATCATCGAGATCTCCTGGCGGGCGGCTCGCTTTCCGACCGTGTCCATCTTCCAGGCGGCGTTCATGGTCAGCAGGCGGGCCTGGTCGATCTCCATCCTCGACAGCGCGATGAAGTCCTGGATGAACTGCTTGTCGGCCAGCGGTCCGCCGAAGGCCTCACGGTCCGCGGCCCGCAGACACATCATCTCAAGCGCCCTCTCGGCCGTTCCGATGGCACGCATGCAGTGGTGGATGCGACCCGGCCCGAGGCGGTCCTGGGCGATCAGGAAGCCGGCCCCGCGCTGACCGAGCAGGTTGCTCTCCGGGACGCGGCAGTCCTCGAACAGGACCTCCCAGTGGCCCGGCCCGGCTGAGTGGCCCATGACCGAGATCGGTCGCACCATCTTGAAACCGGGGTTGTCGACCGGTACGCAGATCATCGAGGCGCGGGCATACGGGTTGCCTTCGGCCTCGGTGATCACCATGGCGATCGAGAGGTCGGCCCCGTTGGCACCGGTCGAGTACCACTTGCGGCCGTTGATCACCCATTCGTCTCCGTCGAGATCGGCCGAGGCGGC
>JBBRVF010000406.1:0-1822 GCA_038247145.1 Solirubrobacterales bacterium
GGTGAGCCGCCGTTCGGAGCCGAGGGCGAGCGAGGTTCCGAACAGCCTCTGTACGACCTGCTCGTGGATCTCGCGAATCATGCCGATCCTCGAATCGAGGCTGCGACTGCGCTCCCGGCTAGTGATCGACTCTTCGACCGTCGCCGCCACCGCCGCCAGCCGACCGAGAGTGTGGACCCGCTGGTGGTCGTCTTCGGAGAGCGAGTACTCCTCGCCACCCTGGTCGGCGACGATCACGCCGAACCAGTTTCCGCCGGCCGCGACCGGCGCACAGGTGATCGTGCTGATGCCAGCCATGGCGGCGTAACGGGCCGGAAGCTCGAACTCCAGATTGCGCGAGACTTCGATCACGCGGTCTTCGGCCAGGACCCTCTGGGCCAGTGGCATCTCGTCGAGGGTCGCGGCCACCGAAGCGATCACCGACTCCTGGACCCCGTGGCTGCCGGCCGGTCGGGAGACGCCGAGGGTCGAATCGTGGAGGAACATCACCGCCCGGCTCAGCTTTGTGCTGCCGCAGACCGCCTCGCAGATGCGGTCGGCGATCTTCACACCGCGAGCCGTGGCATCGCCGTTGGCCCCCGCCCCCTTTGCCCCGGCGTCCGCCGAAGCGCCTCCGCGATCCTCGATCCCGGCGATCAGCCCAACCAGGAGATCCAGCTCCCCCGCACGTCCTTCTTTACCCGACTCCTCGATGACTAACGCTACCCGCGCCCCGCCCGGCGGTTACCGGAGAACTCTGTGTCGAGCCAGAACCCCCCGATCAGGGGATCAGCCGCGCGGGCTCAGAAACCGGAAAGGCCCCAGCCCCAGGTGATCTTGTCCTTGCGGTCGGCGATCACTTTGTTGCGGCGACCGCCGCTGCCGGTCGTGACCGAATCTCTGTAGCCATTGCGGCTGTTGAGCACGTCGATGCCCTCCCGGCCAAGCAGGCTGCGCTTGCGGCCCTGCTGCTTCTTCTTGCGTCCGAGGATGAGCACGTCGTTGTACTTGCTGCCCTCGAGGCTTTCCATGTCGGGGCCGATCTTCATCCGACGCCTGCACTTTCCCTTGACGAAGGAGGCGTATCCCTTGCCGAGGTCGGCCTTGACCCCGCGCTTGGAGCCGGTGAAGACGACGTTGTCGTTGCCGTTTCCGCCGCCGACCCTGCCGCCGCTGCACGGGGTCTGGGCATGGATCACGTCAGAGGCGCCGCCGCCGAGCGCCGTACCGCCGGCCGGCACGTAGAGCTGGTCGAGGTTGCCGCCGCCCTTGATGATGCTGCCGTCGGAGTTGTTCTCGGTCGAGATCACGTCCTTGCTGCGGCCGCCGATCAGCACGTTCCTGCCGCTACCGCCGTCGATGGTCGTGGTGACGAAAGCCGGCACGCTGTTTGCCACGGTGACCCGATCGGCACCGTCGTTGCCGTAGACCAGAACCCCGTTGAGGTTGTTCGGATTCGCCGTGCAGGTGACGTTGGTCGAATCTTTCGCGGATTTCGAGCACATCCCGGAGACCATCGGGCTCGAAGCGAGCGCGACGTTGTAGCGACGACTTTTGGTGTCGTAGCCGATCCTGATCCGGTCGCCGGTCCGGCTGCCCATGACGGTCAGCACTCCGGAGGCGTTGATGTCAACGAGCACCTCGCTCTGGCCCGTATTGCCGGGCGAGTTTTCGCCGCAGAACCAGGTCTCGACGAAACCGGAGCACTCGTTCCGACCGAGTCCGCCGTCAGCGGTGTCACCGTCGGATCGCTGGCCCACCAGCACATCGTTTCCGAGGCCGCCGACGATGCGGTTCCTGACCCCCGGCTTGCCGACGATCGTATCGTCGAAGGAGGAGCCGA
>JBBRVF010000407.1:0-1798 GCA_038247145.1 Solirubrobacterales bacterium
AGGCCTTGAGAACGACCGCGCTGATCATGGCGGCGGGTCAGGGGACCCGGATGAGGTCGTCCCTGCCCAAGGTGCTTCACCCGGTCTGCGGCCGGGCGATGATCGCCTGGCCGGTGCTGGCCGCGCGCGAGGCCGGGATCGCCAGGGTCGCGGTCATCGTCTCACCCGGATCGGACCTGGGGGAAACCCTGCCCGACGGGGTCGAAACGGTCGTCCAGCCGGAGGCGGACGGCACCGGAGGCGCAGTGAGGGCGGCGATCGATACGGTCAGGCAGTCGGACGAAGTGCTGGTCCTCTCGGGAGACGTACCCCTGGTCTCGACTGAAGTGATCGCCTCGCTGCTCGAGGACCACCGTGGCAACCGGTCCGCGGCGACCGTGATGACCGCGGTGCTCGACGATCCGGGCGCATACGGTCGTGTGGTCAGGGGCGAGAGCGGTGAGATCGAGAAGATCATCGAAGTCAAGGTGGAGGGCGACGCGACCCCGGAAGAACTTGAGATCCGCGAGATCAACTCCGGTATCTACTGCTTCGGTGGCGAGGTTCTGGCTGCTGCGCTCGGGCGGATCAGCAACGACAACGCCCAGGGCGAGTACTACCTGCCCGATGTGCTGCCCGTTATAAAGGCGGAAGGACTGCGTGTCGGCGCCCACATCGCCGCCGATCCGGCGGTCAACCTGGGGGTCAACAACAGGGCCGATCTCGCCGTCGTCGAGTCCGAAGCCCGCCGTCGCATACTCCGCGAACACATGCTGAACGGCGTCACGATCGTCGACCCTGACTCGACCTGGATCGATGCCGACGTGACGATCGGTACGGATACCCGGATCGAACCGGGAACCAGCCTTCGCGGGGCCACCGAGATCGGCTCCGAAGCCCTGATCGGCCCCCATTCGACGATCACCGACTGTGGCATCGGCGACCGCTCGCAGGTGGTCCACTCGATCCTGACTCTCTGCGAGGTGCTCGAAGACTGCCTGGTGGGTCCCTTCTCGTACCTGCGGCCGGGTGCCCGGCTCGAAGACGGCTCCAAGGCGGGAACCTTTGTCGAAGTCAAGAACTCGACGCTCGGACCCGGCGCGAAGGTGCCGCACCTCTCTTATGTAGGCGACGCCGAGATCGGCGAGGGGGCGAACCTCGGCGCCGGCACGATCACCGCCAACTACGACGGAAGCCGCAAGCACCGGACTGTTGTCGGGCCCGGTGCGAGGATCGGGGTTGACACGATGCTGGTCGCTCCGGTAAACGTGGGCGAGGGTGCCTACACCGGTGCCGGCGCCGTAATCAGGCAAGATGTGCCGGCCCGAGCCCTGGCAGTGAGCCGCGGCGACCAGAGAAACTTGAACGAATATGCCGAGCGCAGGAAGGCGCGCGAGGCAGAAGGGGATCAAAAGTCGTGAGCATGATCGAGCCGAAACCAGCGTTTGCGACCACCATCCCGCATGACTATTCGAAGCGGGCGATGGTCTTTGGCGGCCGCAGCTCCCAGGAGCTGGCCTCGAAGATCGCCAGCAAGCTTCAGCTCGGCCTCGGCGAGGTGACCCTGAAGACCTTCGCCGACGGAGAGATCTACGGCCGCTTCGAGCAATCGATCCGCGGAGCCGACGTCTTTCTGGTCCAGTCCACCTGCGCCAACGACGAAACCGGAATGACCCCGAACGACGCCCTGATGGAACTGATGATCATGGCCGATGCCGCCCAGGGCGCTTCGGCCCACCGCATCATCGCCGTAATGCCGTGGTTCGGCTACGCGCGACAGGACAAGAAGTCGGCGCCCCGCGAGCCGATCACCGCCCGC
>JBBRVF010000408.1:0-1794 GCA_038247145.1 Solirubrobacterales bacterium
AGCGCTCGGTTGACGGTGGCTCGACCTGGCAGTCCGTCTCGCTCCTCGGCGAAGCGGACCTTCATGTCCTGAGGGCCTCGGCCGATCGGATCTACGGCGTCGATTCGACGACCGGCACGTTCCTGGCCAGCGCTGACGGAGGCGAATCCTGGGAGCCGCGCAATGTTCCCGGCCAGGTGATCGACCTCGCGATTGCGCCCGACGACCCGTTGCGGCTGGTCGCGTCGACTGACAGCGGGCTCTACGGATCGAAGGACGGGGGCGAAAACTGGAATCTCCTTGCCGGCGACAGGATCGGTCTGTTGACCTGGCCCGAAGCGGACAGCCTGCTGATGGTCGATGCTTCAGGCAAAGTGATCACGTCCGACGATCGCGGCAGAACTTTCGCCAAGGCCGGTTCGATCGGTGCGGCGCCCGTCGCTTTCAACTCCGGCGACGGCCGGATCCTTGCCGCGGACGACAGCGGACGGGTGCTCGTATCCGACGACGGCGGCCGGACCTGGGCTACGGCAGTCGAGCCGCAGGCCTAGCCGGCGGTCTCGGCGCTTCTCATTCCCCGCATCGCCCAGACGGCGAAGACGGCGATCATGGCGAAGGCGACCGCGTAGGCGGCGAGGATCCCGGTCGGGTCGCCGGCCATCAGGCTGCGGGCGGCGTCGAGCAGTGCGGTGACCGGATTGACCGAGGCGACCGGCTCGATCCAGCCGGTGAGCAGAGCCTGGGGCACGTAGACCGGCGCGAGAAAGAGGATGATGAAGACCGGCATCTGCATAAGCGGACCAGCCTGGAGGCTGCGAAAACGCAGCGCGATGCCGGCCGAGAACAGTAGCGCGGCGAGGTTGGAGAGCAGGGCCAGGCTGTACATGCCGGCCAGGTCCACCCCGCTGCCGGCCACTTCCATTCCGCCGAGCAGGGCGACGCCGGTGACCACGACCCAGGTCACCCCGAGCCGGGCCGCGGCGCCGATCGCGTAGCCGACCACGATCGCGCTGCGGCGGCGAGTCGCCAGCATCATCCGGCGACCCATTCCCTGCTCGAAGTCGCCGGCGATCGAGAAGCCGGCAAAAACACCGGCCAGCGACGAGGCCTGGATCAGGATGAAGCAGAACTGGAAGGCGGTGAAGTCGTAGTAACCGAAGTTGGGCGTATCCCCGACCGCAGAGAGGCCGCCGGCGAAAGCGGCAAGGAAGAACAGCGGGAAAAGCAGCGACGGGATGAACATCGCCGGGCGGGTATAGAGGTTGTGGAGGTAGCGCCAGGTGATGCCGAGCGCGGAAGAGAAGTAAGCGCGGTTCACGACTTCAGCATCCTTCCGCGAAGGGTGAAGGCGGCGGCGGTGATCGTGGTGACCGCAAGCACGATCGCGATGCCGAAGCCGAGGGCCAGGGCCTCTCCGTCCCAGCCGACGATCATCAGGCTGCGGATCGCCTCGATCAGGTAGCTGACCGGGTTGATCGTCGCCAGAAAACGGAACCAGTCCTGCTCGATCAGCTCGCGTGGCAACGCCATCGAGCTGAAAAAGAGCAGTACGAACATCAGCGGGAACATCCCCTGGACCGCCTCGCCGGAGCCGGTCCTGAGCGCCATGATCAGGCCGATCCCGCCGAAGCCGATCGAGATGATCGAGACCAGAGCCGAAAGCACGAAGATGCCGCCGATTCCGGCGGCGAAGTCGGCCCCGGTGGCGAAGCCGACCGCGAGGTAGAGCAGCGCCTGGAGCTGGCCGAGCATGACCAGGCCGGCCAGCTGGCCGGCCATCAGTGCCGAAGGTCGCATCGGGGTCAGGACCAGCCG
>JBBRVF010000409.1:0-1789 GCA_038247145.1 Solirubrobacterales bacterium
GCCTGCTCCACATGGAGATTGTTCGCGAGCGCCTGGAGCGCGAGTACGACCTGGAGCTGCTGGCGACCAGCCCGACCGTGCGCTACGAGGTCCACCTGACAAACGGCGAGTCGGTCGAGGTCCGAAGCCCGACCGAGATGCCCGACCCCGGCGTGATCGAGTCGATCGACGAGCCGTACATCGCCGCCACGATCATCGCACCGTCCGAGTATGTCGGCCCGGTCATGGAGCTCTGCCAGATCCGCCGCGGCACCCACAAGGGCATGGACTACCTCAGCCCGACCCGGGTCCAGATCCGTTACGAGCTGCCGCTGGCCGAAATCGTGCTCGACTTCTTCGACGTGCTGAAGTCATCGACCCGCGGCTACGCCTCACTCGACTACGAGCCGATCGGCAACAAGGCCTCGGACCTGGTCAAGGTCGACGTGCTGCTGGCCGGAGACAAGGTCGACGCACTGTCGGTCATCGCCCACAAGGACTTCGCCTACGAGCACGGCAAGGACCTGGTCGCCCGCCTGCGAAAGACGATCCCCCGCCAGCAGTTCGACATCCCGGTCCAGGCCGCAGTCGGAGCCCGCATTCTCGCCCGAGAGACGGTCAAAGCGGTGCGCAAGGACGTCACCGCCAAGCTCTACGGAGGCGACGTCACTCGAAAGCGCAAGCTCCTTGAGAAGCAGAAGAAGGGCAAGAAGAGGATGAAGAACGTCGGCAGCGTCGAAGTCCCCCAGGAAGCCTTCCTCGCCATCCTCGAACTCGACGACTGAGCAGGCCGCCGGCCCGTAGGGGGCGACCCCGTAGCATCGCTTTCATGAGTTCACCAAGCGCACTTATCAGCGGCGGAGCACGTGGTATCGGTCGTGGTATCGCCCTGGGTCTGGCCGAGCAGGGCTACAGGGTCGTCATCACGGCGCGGGACGGAGCGGTGGCCGAGCGGGCGGCACGGGAGATGTCCGGCGGCGTTGCCGGTTCGGTTCACGGACTTGCCATGGAGGTGACCGACCGGAGTTCGGTCGAGGGTGTGGTCGAGGCGATCTCCGCCGACTCCGGAGGCCTCGACGTACTGGTCAACAACGCCGGGGTGATGGGCCACTACGGCGAACCGGCCGCTGAAGTAGACCTCGACGATGTGCGCGAGGTGCTCGAGATCAATCTGATCGGTGCCTGGTCTCTGACTCAGGCCACGCTGCCGCTGCTCCGCCAGAGTGAACATGCGCGGATCGTCAACGTGTCCTCGGGGATGGGCCAGCTCAGCGACATGGGCAAGGGCGCCGCCAGCTACCGGGCCTCGAAGGTCGGCCTCAACGCCCTCACAAGGGTCCTGGCCAACGAAGAGCGGGAGAACGGCATTCTGGTCAATGCGATGTGTCCGGGATGGGTCAGGACGGACCTAGGCGGCCCGAGCGCCCGCCGCTCGATCGAAGAAGGCGCCGACACCGCGATCTGGCTGGCGAGACTGCCCGACGACGGTCCCAGTGGTGGCTTCTTCCGCGACCGCGAAGCGATTCCCTGGTAGCTCTCTAACCGCGAGCGCCGGACACGGAGCCCGGTAGAACCGGCGTACCGCCGCCGGTCGGGTCGACTTCTTCGGTCAGCAGTTCGGCTGAGCGCAGCCGGGTTTCCACAGACTTGGACTGGTGAGCGACGATCAGTTCATCCGCGGCCGTGTCATCGCGGAACTCCTCCAGGTAGTCACCGGCTTCGTCCGGTGTGCCAACGGCGTTATAGGTCAGCATTTCGTCGATCACTGCCGCCTGGGGGGAGGCCAGGATCGCGTCGATGTCGGTCTCGC
>JBBRVF010000410.1:0-1781 GCA_038247145.1 Solirubrobacterales bacterium
AGTCTCTCATGATCGAACTCGTTTCGCTGCCTGCCGATGATTCGGACGTGATGCCCCCTAAAGGGCGTCCTCTCAACGAGAAGGAAATCGCGAATCTGCGTCAGTGGATTGCCGAGGGTGCCGTCTGGCCGGGCGAACTCACTCTCGTGGCAAGAAACGAAGCCGATTTCAAGGGAGCCGAGCCTCTCGAGGACCAGGGAAAGAAGATCGTGAAAGTCGAGGCGTTCCCGCTCGACATCAACCTCGAAAAGGTCCGCGACACCCAATCCGTGGTCGTCATGGCCACCTATGAGGACGACACCACGCAGGATGTTACGGCAAATGCCACTTTCTCATTCGCCGACCCCACTCTCGTCGGTTTTAAAAAGCGGAACCAGTTCATTCCGCTCAAAGATGGCCAGACCAGCCTCGAGGTGAAGGTTGCCGAACATGCCGTGAAAATTCCCGTGACCGTGAAAGAGGCCGCAGTTGATCGCCCCGTCGATTTCCACCTCGACGTCACCCCGGTCTTCATGAGCGAAGGCTGTAACACCGGAGCCTGTCACGGCTCGGCCCGCGGCCAGGACGGCTTCATGCTCTCGCTCTTCGGCTACGATCCCGATGGTGACCACTACCGTCTCACCCGGGAAATGGCCGGCTACCGCATCAACCTCGCCATTCCCGAAGAGTCACTCCTGGTGGAGAAATCAATCGAAGCCGTGCCCCACACCGGTGGCAAGCTTTTCGAAAAGGGCAGCCCGGCCTACAAAACCATGGTCGAGTGGATAGCCAAGGGAGCGACGAAGCGACCGCTTGCCGAAGTGCCGGTCGTCACCGAGCTCAGCCTCTACCCGCCGAAGCTCGTGCTCGAGGGCGCCGGTGCGACGCAGCAACTCACGGTGAGGGCTAAGTTCTCGGATGGTCAGGACCGCGACGTCACGGATCTCGCGGTCTTCATCACGAACAACGAGCCTACCGCAGCCGTGACCACGACGGGTCTCGTTACCGCAGGGAAACGCGGCGAGGCCTTCATCATGGCCCGATATGAGACGCACACCGTGGGTGTCCAGACCATCGTGATTCCGGAAGATCTCGAATACACGCGGCCGAAGATGCAGGAAAACAACTACATCGACGGGCTTGTCCACGACAAGCTTCACAAACTTCGGGTGATTCCCTCCGGACTCTGTACCGATGAGGAGTTCCTGCGTCGCGCCTCCATCGACATCGTCGGGCAGCTTCCCACGACCGAAGAGTTCACCGCTTTCATGGCGGAAAAGGCTCCCGACAAGCGAAGCAAGGTCATCGACAAGCTTATTGAGCGCAAGGAGTTCACCGAGATGTGGGTGATGAAGTGGTCCGAGCTTCTCCAGATCCGCTCCAATCCGAACCTCGGGCTTGGTATCTCTTACAAGGCTGCTCTCCTTTACAATTCGTGGCTCCGTGAACAGATCGCGGCGAACCGTCCCTTTAACGAGATCGTGATCGACATGCTCTCGTCCGAAGGCGGCAGCTTCGCGAGCCCGGCGACGAATTTCTATCAGGTCGAGCGCGACACTCTGAAGCTGTCTGAAAACGTCGCTCAGATCTTCATGGGTATGCGTCTCCAGTGCGCCCAGTGTCACAACCATCCCTTCGATCGCTGGACGATGGACGATTACTACAGTTGGGCGGCCTTCTTCGCCCAGGTCGGTCGCAAGGAAGGGGTCGATCCGCGTGAACAGATCGTCTACAACCGCGGCAGCGGTGAAGTAAAGCACCTCGTCGGCGCATTCTGGGCGTTTCGATTGATGACAGCCTGA
>JBBRVF010000411.1:0-1770 GCA_038247145.1 Solirubrobacterales bacterium
CCGCATGGGTGGCGAGAGTCTCGCGGGAGTGTGGATGGAGTCCGCGCGAGGTGACCAGACCGCTGCGGCCGGTGACCGCCATCGCCAGGTAAGCGGCCGAGGCGGCGGCCGAAGGGCCTTCGTAGAGGCCGGCGTTGGAAACCGGCAGGCCGGTGATCTCCGACATCGCGGTCTGGAACTCGAACATCACCTGGAGGCCGCCCTGTGAAACCTCGGGCTGGTAGGGCGTATACGGGGTGAGGAATTCCGAGCGACTGGTGATCGCGTCGACGATGGCCGGTACGTAGTGGTCGTACATGCCGGCCCCGAGGAAGCTCGGATCACCGTCGGGGTCGCGGTTGGCGGCGGCCAGTCCGGACATCCGGGCGAAGACTTCGGGTTCGCTCAGCCCGTCCTCGAGCGCCAGCGGGCGCCCCATCCTGACCGCTTCCGGAATCTGCTCAAACAGGTCGTCGAGCGATTCGACCCCGATCGCGGCAAGCATTGCGGCCTGATCGTCCGCGGTTGCCGGGGTGTAGCCCGCCACGCCTTTACTCCAGCGATGCGGAGTAGGTGGCCGAGTCCATCAACGCGTCTGCTTCATCGGGATCGCTCAGCCGGATCTTCACCATCCATCCGGTCTCGTAGGGGTCGGCGTTGACCGCCTCGGGCGCGTCGGCGAGGCTGTCGTTGACCGCGATGACTTCACCCGACAACGGAGCGATCACGTCGGAGACCGCCTTGACCGACTCGACCTCGGCATAGGGCTGGTCCTTGCTGATCTCGGCGCCGACCTCGGGTCCGTCGTAGAAGACGACCTCGCCGAGGGAATCCTGCGCGTACCAGGTGATCCCCAGCGTCGCCTCTCCGCCGTCGATGCAGGCCCAGTCGTGCTCCGGGTGGTAACGGAGGTCGTCTGGATAGCTCGGCTCGGACATTCAGGTCTCCTGTGTTTGCTTCGGGTAAAGAGGTCTGGAGCTTACGCGGGCCGTCCGACGCTTTCCGCGCACGTCGATCTCCAGCAGGGTTCCCGGGGCTGCCAGATCGCTGCGCAGATAGGCCATTCCGATTCCGACTCCCAGCGACGGAGAGAAGGTGCCGCTGCTGACTTCGCCGACCCTTTCCTCGCCGAGCATGACCGGGTTGCCCGGCCGCGGAATGCCGTCGCCTTCGATCGCGAAGGGGACCAGCCTTTCATCGGTTCCGTTGGCCCGGAAGACCGCGACACGATCGCAGCCGACGAAGCCGGTCGCTTCCACGCAGGCCCAGCCGAGGCCGGCGGAGATCGGATCGACGCCGGTCGAAAGATCGTTGCCGTGCAGGTGATAACAGGCCTCCAGGCGCAGCGTGTCCCGGGCGCCGAGTCCGCAGGGCACGACCCCCGCGTCGAGCAGCTCGGCCCAGATCGCCGGAGCGATTTCCGGGTCGATCAGCAGCTCCACCCCATCCTCGCCGGTATAGCCGGTCCCGCAGACGATCGCGGGCCGGCGGCCGATCTGGCGGGCGGCCACGTGCATCCGCGGCGGAAGCTCGATGTGTAGCTGAGCGGTCAGTATCTGCCGGGCATGCGGACCCTGGACGGCGAGCATCGCGTAGTTGTCGCCGGCGTCTCGCACATGGACGTCGAAGTCGCGGGCGACCGTGCCGAACTGGATCAGGTCGTCCTGATGGTTTCCGGCATTGGTGATCACCAGGTATCGGTCTCCGCCCAGCCGGTAGACGAAGAGGTCGTCGATTACGCCGGCCTCTTCGTTCAACAGCAGCGAATACTGGGCTCCGCCCACCCCGATC
>JBBRVF010000412.1:0-1764 GCA_038247145.1 Solirubrobacterales bacterium
CTCAGCGGCGGCCCGTTCTCGTTCATTCCGGTGCCGACCGCTACGAACAAGGCTGAATGGATCGCTAGCTTCCCTTAGCCTCGATCCACCGTTTCGCCCGAGTAGCGGTCGGTCATCGGCGAAAGTGGAGAAGAAGAGGACGGATTGCTCTTTGGCGGCGACGCGGAGGCCCTGAACAAACGTCCGCCGCCCGACGGTCGTTCCATCGGCGACGAATCTGGGCAGCGGCGATCGGCTGCGCTGCGGTTGATCGTGATTGAGGCTGGCGAGGGAGTTCAGGCGAACGCCGGCAAGGCCCGGATCCGACTCAGCGCCTCGACGAAGGCCAGTCGCCAGGGCCAGCGGGCGGGCAGATGCAGGGTCCATTGCCGGCCGCTTGAGGTCAGCCGCCCGGGGATCGCAAAGAGCCGGCGGCGAAGCGTGCGGGCCCGGCGCGGGACCGGGTCGCTGAGCCCGAGCTGGTCGGTCCAGCAGCCGAGGTTGTGGGCGATCGCTGCGATCAGCGCCCAGGCGGAGTTGGCGGAGAAGTCAGCGGAGGGGAAGTGGGCCATCGCCTGGTCTTTGAGGTCGCGGATCACCAGCTCGACCTCGGCATGGCGGCGATGCTCTCGATCGACCAGAGCCGCCTCTTCGATGCGGTTGGTGACGAAGGCGAAGTGGCGCCAGTAGGTGAACAGCTCCGCCTGAGCCTCTTGGGCGTCGAGATGGACCCGGCGGACGATCAGCCGTTGATCGCCGAGGGTGGTCTCGGCGAGCTCGCAGATCCCGCCGTCGGGGTAGTCGCTGACCCGCTGCCAGGCTTGCTCGGGAATCTCGGCAATTCGCGCAACGACGTGGCTTTGCATGCGGACTCCGATCGAGTAGCGGCAGCCCTGCCGCTGGAGGTAGTCGATCGCCTTCTTCGACCAAAACCCGGAGTCGGCGCGGATCAGGATCTCGCCCTCCGCCCCGGAGCGGCGGACGCGAGCGATCAGCTCCTGAAAGAAGCGCAGGGCGCCGCGCTGGGTGTTGGCCGAGCCCTTGCGCTGGCGCAGGTGTAAGACCTCGGAGGTCTTCGAGCGGGTCGCAACCAGCGGGTGGTAGCCGCGGACGCCGGTGTAGCCGAAGGCGGCGCCCTCCTTGAGGTAGCCGTGGACCTCGCCGATGAAGCTGTCGACGTCGATCACGAGTCGGCCCTTGCCGGGCCCGGCGCCAAAGGACCAGGCTCGCTTCAAGAGCTCGGCGAGCACCCGGTCGAGCTGGCGGACGTGGCCGAAGCTGAAGCTGCGCAGGAAGGTGCCAAGCGTCGAGGGCGCCATCGCCCGGTGGCCCAACAGGCGCTCGGTCGAGCCCGAGCGCAGGACCTCGCAATCGTCGATCGAGTCGGCGCCGAGCAGCATCGCCGCGACCAGCGAGCAGACCTTGCGGCCGGGGCGAGCGGCGCCCGCCCGCTCGCCCAGGTCGACCATCTCCTCGACCAGCTTCTCGAGCCCGAGTCGCTGAGCGAGGGTGACCGGCAAGAGCACGCCGGCGCCGGAAACCAAGCGCTCATCGTCGAAGTCGACGGCGATCGAATCCAGCCGCCGCGGGCCCTGCGAGTCGTTCACCATGTGGGTGACCTCCTGGTGTCGGGCCGCGGTTGCTCTAATCAGCCGCTATCAAGCCCGCTCAGGGGGTCATTTTCATCTCAGGGGCGGATGGATTCGGTGGATCGAGGCTAAGGCCCGACACTCCGGGTCTGGCGCGGCGCGCTCAGTGGCGTGGTGCGACAGCACGTCGGAGCAG
>JBBRVF010000413.1:0-1759 GCA_038247145.1 Solirubrobacterales bacterium
AGGTCGAGCTCCACTGCGACGGCCGACTGATCCTCACCTGCATCACCGCAGAGGATTACGAGCTTTCCGGAGCCGGCGAAGAGATGACCGAAGGCGTGATCGATCACCTGCGGACGGTTGACGGAATCAGCGCCGCAGCAGTGATCAAGGATCAGGTCAGCCGCGGAAAGGCGGCCCGCAAAGTTAGCCTCCGCTCCGGAGATTCGACCACGGACGTCTCGCTGATCGCACGCCGTTTCGGCGGCGGCGGGCATGTGCGGGCGGCCGGCTGCTCGACCGAGCTGAGCTTCGACCGGATCGTCGCCGAGATTTGCGACGGGCTGGCTGAGCAGTCCGAATCCTGAGCCGGCAATGAAGGGGGGCGCTTCATCGGTGAACGGCGTGCTGATCTGCGACAAGCCGGCCGGGGTCACTTCGCATGACATGGTCGCCCGGGTGCGCCGCGAGCGCGGAGGCAAGGTCGGACATGCCGGAACTCTCGATCCCTTCGCCACCGGTGTCCTGACGATCCTGCTCGGCCGGGCAACGCGGCTGCAGCGTTACCTGCTCGAGTTACCCAAGACCTATCTGGCCACCGCCAGGCTCGGCTGGAAGTCCAGCACCGGCGATCCGGAAGGCGAACTCGAACAGACCGGCGTCGTACCGGAAGATCTCAGCCTGCCGGTCGGGGCGATCAGCCAGATGGTGCCGATGACCTCCGCGGTCAAGGTCGACGGCGAACGGCTCTACAAGCGCGCCCATCGTGGCGAGCAGAGCGAAGAGAGGCCGGTGCGCAAGGTAACCATCCACCGGGCCGATCTGCTCGAGTCGGCGGACGACCGGGCCGTATTCGAGATCGAATGCAGCTCAGGGACCTACATACGCACTCTTGTCGAAACGCTCGGCGACGCCTACTGCGAAGAGCTGCGGCGGACCGCCGTCGGACCCCTGGGTATCGATCGAGCCGGAGAGGTGCTGGCACCGGTCGAAGCGTTGTCCTTCCTGCCCCGGATCGAGACCGATGAGAGTGCCGCCGAGGCGATCGGATTCGGCCGTCAGGTGCCGGCCGACCCGACCCTGCCCGAGGGTGCGCCGTTTGCGCTGGTCAACGGGGATAACCTGATTGCCGTGGTCAAGCGCTCCGGAGCATTCCTCAAGCCTGAAGTCGTCCTGGAGCCCCGGGGCTGATGATCAAGGTCACCGCCCTCGAAGACGTCCAGGCCCGCCCCCGGCAGGTTGCGATCGGCACCTTCGACGGGGTGCACATCGGCCACCGTGAAGTCATCGAGGGCGCCGACACGGTGCTGACATTCGACCCTCACCCGCTCGAGGTGCTGCATCCGGCGGCCGCTCCGAAGCTGATCATGCCGTTCGGGGTCAAGCGCGACGTGCTCGACGGGATCGGGGTCGAGGAGATGGTGGTCATCGGCTTCAATGAGGAGTTCACCAGGATCACCGCCGAGCAGTTCATCGGGGAGATCCTGGCAGAGCAGCTCTCTGCCGAGACGGTCGCGGTCGGCGAAAACTTCCGTTTCGGGACCGGTGCCAAAGGCACACCGGAGATGCTCGCCGCCCATCCGGAGTTTGAGACCCGGGTCGTTCCGCTGGTCGCGCAGGACGGGGAAACCGTGTCCTCATCGCGAATCAGGGCTCTTGTCGCGGCCGGCGACATGACCGGGGCCAGGAAATGCCTGGGGGTGCCGTTCATGCTCGAGGGCACCGTCGTCAGCGGCGACAGAAGGGGGCGCGAGCTCGGCTACCCGACCGCCAACATCGTGCC
>JBBRVF010000414.1:0-1750 GCA_038247145.1 Solirubrobacterales bacterium
AACAGTGGAACATCCGGCTCCGCGGTCAATCGGCGGCTTTTCCAAGCGAGCCGGCGCCCGCATTCGGAAACTGACGCGCCTGCTCCGTGACCGGCGCTACTGGAAGCCGCTTTCCCGCGGCGTGGCAGCATCGGTCGAGCACAACGACGTGCCTTTCCGCCGGGACCACCGGACGGTTCTCGACATCGGGGCTTCGAAGGGCCAGTTCGCGCTGTTCGCGGAGCGCCGGTTCCCCGATGCGCGGATCCTCTCATTCGAACCCCTCCCCGGCCCCGCTTCGACCCTCCGCCGGGTGACCGGCGACCGGGTCGAAGTCGAAACCGTGGCGCTCGGTTCGGCGACAGGCTCGGCCGAAATAAACGTTTCGGCGCGGGACGATTCCTCGTCGCTTCTGCCGATCGGCGAGCGCCAAGTGCGAGAGTTCCCGGGGACAGCAGCGCAGTCGACGGCCACGATCGAGGTTTCGACTCTGGACACGGCCGCGAACGGTGAGTTGACGAGGCCCTGTCTGCTCAAGATTGACGTCCAGGGACTTGAGCTGGAGGTGCTGAAGGGTGGACGGGCAACGCTCGGGCAGATCGACGAAGCACTCGTGGAATGCTCATTCGTGGAGCTTTACGAAGGCCAGGCGCTGGCCGACGAGGTCATCGCCTTCATGCTCGACAGCGGACTGCGTCTCAGGGGCATCTACGGGACGACATCCTCGGGAAACGGCGAGCCGATCCAAGCCGACTTCCTCTTCAGGCGGAGTGACGGCTGAGATGTCAGCGCCGGCATCCCGACTCCCGGAGCGCTACGAGAAGCCCTGGCGCCAGCCTTTCGAAGAAGCGATCTTTGAACGCCTCACACCCGGATGCGCCGTGCTCGACATCGGCTCAGGTCGCCACCCGACGATTCCGTTCGACAAACGACCGGCGGACACCGCGTACACCGGCCTGGACATTTCGCTTGAAGAACTGCTCGAAGCCGGGCCGGGTGCATACGGCGAAACCGTCGAGGCCGACGCCTCGCTACGTCAGGAGAACCTGATCGACAGGTTCGATCTCGTCGTCAGCTGGCAGGTGCTGGAGCATGTCCGGGACCTCGAGTCGACGATCGAGAGCATCCGCGACTACCTGAAGCCGGGCGGCAGATTCGTCGCCATGTTCTCGGGCGGACGATCGGTCTTCGGGCTGATCAACCGGACCCTGCCCGACCGCCTCGGCTCCAGGATCGTCGATCGCACGATGAACAGGACAGAAAACAACATCCCGGTTTTCCCGGCTCACTACGACCGGTGTACCGCGAAAGACCTCGACCCGCTTTTCGCGGACTGGTCCACGTACGAACTGACGCCGCTTTACCACGGAGCCGCCTACTTCAACTTCCTTCCGCCGCTGAGGAGCGCCTATCTCGTCTACGAGAACTCGATCCACCGACGTAACGCGGCAAACCTCGCGACCCACTATCTGGTCGTCGCCGAGCGCTGACTTTCCCGGGGGTCAGGCCGGCTTCTTGCGAGCCTCGACCAAGAGGCCTCGCTCACGCGTTTCGACCGTCTCGAGCTCGGGGGTGTGACCTTCGCGGAACTGGCAGCGCTCGAGATGCTCGAACCCCCCTTGACGGAGGAGTCTCTTGATCCCTTCTTCGTCATAGAGCCACTGGTGACTGTCGCCCCCGGCAAGTTTTCGGATCATTCGTCTGACCTGACTACCGGGCGGGTCCGAATAGGCTCCGTATTCGGCGCAGAAAGCGTCTGAGGTCGTCAAGT
>JBBRVF010000415.1:0-1742 GCA_038247145.1 Solirubrobacterales bacterium
AGGGCTCCCAGGGAGAGCCAGACGCTGACATCCGACACTCCGAGAAATCCGTAGCGGACCAGATTGATCATGTAGAAGACCGGGTTGAAGTGGGTGATCGTCTGGAAGGGCTCGGGCAGCAGGGCGGATGAGTAGAACACGCCGCCGAGGAAGATCAGCGGGGTCAGGACGAAAGTCTGGGCGAAGGAGACGTCATCGAACTGCTCGGCCCGGACCCCGACCAGAACGCCCAGCTGGGAAAAGAAGAAGCCGACCAGCAGCAGTGCCGGCACCAGGACCAGCGGGTGCGCGACCGGAAGGTCGATCAGCAGGCTGGCCGCGACGAAGGTGACTACGGCGATGATCATTCCGCGCAGGAAACCGCCGAGCGAGAAGGCCAGTAGCAGCTGGAACGGCGAGGAGGGAGAGGAGAGCTGGTCGTCGATCGCCCGCTGGAACTTCTGCTGGAGGATCGAGGACGCGTTGTTCGAGAAGGCGTTGAGCGCCCAGGCCATCATGATCAGACCCGGGGTGACGAAAACGACGTAGTCCACACCGTCGAGCTTGCCCACCCGGCTGCCGAGGGCGGCGCCGAAGACCGTGATGTAGAGGAAGGTCTCCAGCAGCGGGGCGCCGATGGTCTGGCCCTTGATTTTCATGAAACGGCTGACCTCGCGCCGGGTCAGGGCGCTGAGGCGGATCATCGTCGGGCTCATCGGGTTTCCGCGCTTTCGGCTTCGGCCAGGGCGATCGCTTTGGCCCGCGAGAGCTCCTTGCGGCCGACCAGCGCGAGATAGGCGTCTTCGAGGCTTTCGACCTGGTACTCGGCGGCGAGTTCGCGGCTCGAGCCTTCGGCGACGATCTGGCCGCCATTGATGAAGGCGATCCGGCTGCAGAGCTGCTCGGCTTCCTCCAGATAGTGAGTGGTCAGGAGGACGGTCGTGCCTTCGGTATTGACGCGCTGGACGTACTGCCAGAGCTCCAGCCTCAGCTCGACATCGACCCCGGCAGTCGGCTCGTCGAGGATCAGCAGCCTCGGCCGGTGCATCAGCGCCCGGGCCAGCACCAGCCGGCGCTTCATCCCGCCGGAGAGGGTGCGGGTGCGCTCATCCTTCTTCTCGGTCAGCGTGAAAGCTTCGAGAAGCTCCTTGACCCTGTCCCGGCGGTCGTTCTTCTTCATGCCGAAGTAGCCGCCGTGGAAGTCGAGCGTTTCTTCAACCGTCAGGAACCAGTCGAGGTTGAGGTCCTGCGGGGCCAGGCCGACCGCTTCCCGGGCAGCCTGGTAGCCGTGTACCGCGTCGTTGCCGAAGATCCGGATCGAGCCCGAACTGGGAGAGGCGAGGCCGGTCGAGCAGTGGATCAGGGTCGATTTGCCGGCGCCATTCGGACCGAGCAGACCGAAGAATTCACCGGATGCGATCTCCAGCGATACGCCCTTGAGGGCTTCGGTTCCGGTCGGGTAACGCTTGGTGAGGTCGGTGATCTTCAGGGCGGGCTGGTCGCCGTCGCCGGAGAAGGGCGACGAGTACTGCGAGGGGGTTTCGAGCATCAGGCCATCATGACCGCTCGGCCTCGCCGGCGACAGGCCCGTCGGGGTCGAGCCGTCTCTCCATCCAGCGGGCGCCGAGGGTGTCGGTCAGGCCGTGGGCGATGATCGAGGCGAGGATGACCAGCGCCGCGAGCTGGAAGATCAGGTCGTTCTGGGCTTCCTGGGACTTCAGCACGAACAGCGCGAACAGCATCGAGGCGACCCCCTTCGGCCC
>JBBRVF010000416.1:0-1739 GCA_038247145.1 Solirubrobacterales bacterium
CTGCATCTTCCTGCCGCGCCACTGGCCGGCGATCCGGTCGATGTCGCAGGGGTGCTCGGTCACGGCCCGGGTCGACCCGTCAACCACCGTCTCGGCGTAGCGCAGGCCGGAACCGACGTCGGCACCGGTCCAGGCGAAGCCCTGGACCCCCCGCAGCCAGCCTCCGGAGCTGAAGGCCCCGTTCAGGGAGGCGGTCGGCGCGACCGGATCCTCGAGCGTGATGGTCATCCCCCGGACCCCGGCCAGCGAGGTGCCGGTGACCGAACAGAAACGGTCGTCAGGCAGGGCGCAGAGCAGCCTCGACTCGAAGGCGGCGGCGGGCGGCGAGAAGGCCCGCGAGAATTCGCGCCGGGTTGTATCGGTCGAAGAGAACTCGGCGAAGGAATCGAACGAGCCGCCGGCAGATGCCGAACCGATCCGGTGCTGGAAGTTGTCCTTGAGCACGTGCCAGCGGGCTCCATTCACGGTGACGATGCCGGTCCCGGGCGGCGCGTTCCACCGCCACCGGGCGAACTTCGTCCCGCCGACCGCAGTGGTTGAGCCCTTGGTACCGCTGGTGATGTGGATGCCGTCCCAGGGGTCGGATCCGGGCGGAACCCCACACCAGGAACTGCGGTTGAACTTGTCGTTGGCGGTCTCCAGCCAGTTGCCGTCGTTGCCGACCTTCCAGCCGCACTGGGCGACCGCGTAACGGGCCGCGCCGGCCTCGGACGCCGGGCCGGCAAGCAACCAGACCAGCGTGAAGACAAGGGTCAGGGTGGCCGGAATCGACCGCATTCTCAGTTGCATCTTCGGCTCCTCATGTAGTGGCATCGCTTCGCCTAAGGGCCGATCGCCGGACTCTCTCCCCCTCTCTGCCAGAATTGGGTCATGGCCCTACCCACCGAAGCGCAGGTATCCGAGAAGCTGACCGCCGTGATCGACCCGGAGCTACGGCGAAACATCGTCGAGCTGGGGATGGTCCGCTCGATCGAGATCAAGCCCGACGGGCAGATCGACGTGACCGTCTCGCTGACCACCCCGGGCTGCCCGATCCGCTCCCACTTCCAGGGCGCGGTCGTCTCCCAGGTCGCCTCGCTCGAAGGCGTGACCGGAGTCGGAGTCGGATTCGACGTGCTCTCCGACGAGGAGAAGGGCACCCTCCAGCAGACGCTGGGCCGGACCAAGCTGCCGCAGGGCGCTCTGGCCCAGGTCATCAACGTGATCTGCGTCTCCTCCGGAAAGGGCGGGGTCGGCAAGTCGACAATGACCGCCAACCTCGCCGCCGCACTACAGGCCGAAGGCCACTCGGCCGGCGCGCTCGACTGCGACGTCTACGGCTACTCGATCCCGAGGATGCTCGGGGTCAACGTCAAGCCCGACGTCAACGGCGAGCGCAAGATCATCCCGCCGGAGTCGGCCACGGGAGTCAAGACGATGTCGATCGGTTACTTCGTCGAGGACAACTCGGCCGTCGTCTGGCGCGGGCCGATGCTCCACAAGGCGATCCAGCAGTTCCTCGAAGACGTCGTCTGGGGCGAGCTCGACTACCTGCTGCTCGACCTGCCGCCCGGAACCGGCGACATCGCCATGACCCTGGCCCAGCTGCTGCCGCAGGCAAAGATCGCGATCGTGACCACGCCGCAGCCCGCGGCCCAGTCGGTCGCCCGCCGCTCAGCCGAGATGGCCGACAAGGTCGACCTCGAAGTGATGGGCGTGATCGAGAACATGGCCGGCTTCACCACTCCGTCGGGCGAGAC
>JBBRVF010000417.1:0-1733 GCA_038247145.1 Solirubrobacterales bacterium
GAGCCGGTGGCTCAAGCCTTAACGGTCAGAGCCAGAGCGATGGCATTCTGGTCGACGTCCGCCGCCACTTCGGCGGGATCGAGGTCCTCGACGATGGCCGCAGCGTGTCGGTCGCGCCGGGCGCGATGATGGCCGACGTCAACCGGGTACTCGCTCCCTACGGCTACAAGCTGGGTCCCGACCCGGCCTCGCTGGAGATCGCAACGGTCGGTGGGGTGGTCGCCAACAACTCCGGCGGCATGAAATGCGGCACGAAGTACGACTCCTACTCGACGGTCACCGGCATGACTTTCATCCTGCCCTCCGGAACCGTGGTCGACTCGACTGCGCCGGACGCCGAGCAGAAGTTCGCCGAGGCCGAGCCGGAACTCGCCGCCGGGCTGCTCGACATCCGCGAGCAGATCCTCGCTGACGAAAAGCTCACCGCGAAGATCCGCCGCAAGTTCGAGATCAAGAACACCACCGGCTACCGGCTCTGCGCCTTCCTAGACGCCGAGACCCCGGTCGAGATCTACCGCCGCCTGATGATCGGCTCCGAAGGCACCCTCGGCTTCATCTCCCGCGTGATCTTCGACACCGTGCCGGTCCCGAAGAAGACGACGCTGGCCTGGATCCACTTTCCCGACATCCCGAGCGCGATCGACCCGGTGCCGGACCTGGTCGCCGCCGGAGCAACCGCCGTAGAGTTGATGGTCGCCCCGGCGCTGATCGTCGCCTCCTGGAACATGCCCGGCGCACCCGATCACTGGAAGGAACTGGATCCGGCATCGGCTGCACTGCTTGTCGAGTTCGGCGGTGATGACAACAAAGTGCTCGACAAGTACGAGAAGAAGGCGATGAAGATCCTCGACGGACGCGAGCTGATCCGCGAGGTCGAATTCAGCCGCGACGAAGAGGCGATCGAGACCAACTGGCGGGTCCGCGAGGGCCTTTACGGACTGGTCGGCAAGATGCGCCTGCCCGGAACCGCGCTGATCGTCGAAGACGTCTGCGTGCCGCCCGCCCGGATTGCCGAAGGCGCCGAAGATCTGCGGGGCCTGCTGGCCGAGCACGAGTTCCTGAATGGAGTTGCCGGACACGCCTCGGCCGGAAACCTCCACTTCATGCTGACCCCGGACTTCTCCAGGCCCGAGGACCTCGATCGCTACGAAAACTTCATGAGCAAGCTGGTCGAGTTGATCTGCAACAAGTACGAAGGCTCACTCAAGGCCGAGCACGGCACCGGGATCAACATGGCGCCGTACGTCGAACTCGAATGGGGCGAGAAGGCGACGGAGTTGATGTGGCGAGTCAAGGAGCTGGCCGACCCGGAAGGCGCGCTCAATCCGGGGGTTGTGCTGAACCGCGACCCGAGCTGCCACCTTCAGAACCTGATGACCACGCCGCCGATCGAGGAGGTCGCCACTTCCTGCGTCGAATGCGGATTCTGCGAGCCGGTCTGCCCGAGCCGCAACCTGACCACGACCCCGCGCCAGCGGATCGTCTTACGGCGCGAGATGGTTCGCCAGGGCGGCGACACCCCGGTACGCCGGGCCCTGCTCGAGGAGTTCGAGTACGACGCGATCGAGACCTGCGCGGCCGACGGCTCCTGTGAGCTCGCCTGCCCGGTAGGGATCGACACCGGCGCCTTCATGAAGCAGTTCCGCCAGGCGCAGAAGAGCCCGCGCGAGCAGAAGAACGCGCTCAGGGTGGCCGCGAGGTGGGACAAGGTCGAGAGTCTCGCCCGCGGCGGC
>JBBRVF010000418.1:0-1731 GCA_038247145.1 Solirubrobacterales bacterium
ATCCGAGGCCGTCGAGAGCGGCTTCGAGCTGCTCCGGCTCGAGCCTTCCCGCATTCGGACCCATTGAGACCAGGTCGGCGACTTCGGCACGGCTCAGGCTGAGTCGCCAGGTCAGCGGTGCCGTTTCCATGCTTTCGGCCAGCGGGCCGAGCGTTTCCCTCAGCCTCTCTTCCTTGCTGGAATCGACCGAGATCATCGAAAGCGGCTCGATCAACTCGACCAGGTGATCCGGGCGGGGCGTCACCGTGATCAGCCGACCTCCGGGGGCGAGAATGCGTCCGATCTCTTCGCCGTTTCGCGGGGCGAAGACGTTGAGCACGATCGCCGCGCTGTCAGAACGCAGAGGGATCCCGTCCCAGATGTCGGCCACCACCGCGCCGGCCCGGGGGTGGCAACGGGCGGCGCGACGGGCGGCGTACTTCGAGTTGTCCACGGCGAGGCCGATCCGGTCGGGGTCCGCCTCGAGCAGACGCTCGAGGTAGTAGCCGGGTCCCGATCCCAGATCGACCAGCGCACCGTCGATCGCTGCGGCGTCCGGGCCACCGGCCGCTTCGACCAGACGTTTGACGAGCGGGTCGAAAAGGTCGGCCCCGAGAACCCGCTCGCGGGCGGCGATCATCCCGGCCGAGTCGGCCGTATGGGTACCGGAGTGCTTTCCGAGCAGGCTCACGTAGCCCTGGCGGGCGATGTTCGAGGTGTGGCCGCGGCTGCAGATCAGCGAGGCACCGTTCTGGCGAAGCTCCCCTCCGCAGTGAGGACAGATCAGGAATTCGACGGCCTCGGCTAACAAAGTCCCTCTACTTCATTTTGTATAGTTATGGGGATGGGCACATTCCGCAGACTGCTTGGCTTCCTCCGGCCACACCGGCGCGAGCTATGGGGGTCACTCGTCTTCGCCTGGGGAGCGATGGCCATGACCGTTCTGATTCCCTGGCTGATCGGCCGGTCCGTGAACGCGATCGAGTCCGGTGACAGGGACGCCCTTCTGCCTCTGGTTGGATTCATCATGGGGGCGGCCATCCTAAGGCTGGGGCTGACCACGGTGCGGCGCATCGTCGCCGGCAAGGTCTCGCTGGCGGTCGAGTTCGACCTGAGACAGAGCCTCTACAACCACCTCCAGAGGCTGGAGCTGGGCTTCTTCGACAGCCAGCAGACTGGTCAGCTGATGTCGAGGGCGACGGTTGACCTGCAGGCGATCCGCTTCTTCCTCGGTTACGGGCTGATCTTCTTCTCGCAGAGCCTGCTCACCGTGGTTCTTGCCTCGGGGGTGATGTTCGTGATCAATCCCTGGCTGGCCCTGATCGCTCTCGCCCCGACGCCGCTGATCGTCCTGACCGCGGTCCGGTTCACCCGGCAGTCGCGGCCGGCGATGCAGGAGGTCCAGCAGCGGATGGCCGAGCTGACCGCCGAAGCCGAAGAGAACGTGACCGGCATCCGCGTGGTCAAGGCCTTCGCCCAGGAGGACCACCAGCTCGCCCGATTCCAGGGTTCGGTCACCAGGCTGTTCGACCAGAGCATCAAGTCAACCCGCATCCAGGCGTTCTTTTCGCCGCTGATCGGCGCCCTGCCTCAGCTCGGCACCGCAGCCGTATTCCTGGTCGGCGGCACGGCCGTGATCAACGGCAACCTCGACCTCGGCGACTTCGCCGCCTTCTACACCTACATGTTCATCCTGGCCTCCCCGCTGCGCATGGTCGGCATGGCGCTTGGCATGGGCCAGCGGGCGATCGC
>JBBRVF010000419.1:0-1729 GCA_038247145.1 Solirubrobacterales bacterium
CTTGTCGGGCTCGGATACGGGCAGCCAACCCCTTTTCAGGCGCTGGCAATCCGGTCCTTGGGCGAGAAGCATGACCTTTTCGCCCGGACCGGCAACGATCCCGGCAACGTGGCGGCCTACGCGCTGCCAATCATCGAATGCATCCTGAATGACGGGCCTGCTTACAGCCCCACAGCTCTGATCCTCGTACCCACCCGTGAGCTGGCCATTCAGGTACACGAGGAGATCTTCCAGCTCACGGCCCGCGGCACCGTCGCCCGGGTCCTCGGTCTATTCGAAGGAAAGCCTCTCACCAGCCAGATCGGACCGCTCAAGCACGGTGTTGACATAGTCGTTGGCACCCCGGGGCGAATACTCGAACACGTCAAACGCAAGACCCTGCGCATCGAACAGCTCAAGATCCTGGTTCTCGACCGGGCAGACGAAATCCTCGACACGGGCGCTGTCCGCGAGGTCGAATCGGTCGTCGAAGCCACACCGACAACCCGCCAGACGGTCCTTCTTTCGGCTACCTGCCCACCCCGCCTCATCCGGATGGCTCATCATCACCTCCGTGACCCGGAACTCGTCGGCATCACTACTGATGAATTCGCATCGGATGCTCCTTCGGAGACGCCGGCAGCCGCGATGGTGAACCTTTACTTCGGCACCGGCAAAGGCAACGGAGTCACCCCGCGCGACCTGGTTGGTGTCATCACCAATGAAGGCGGTTTGACCGGTGATCAGATCGGACCGATCAAGATCAAGCAGAACTTCTCCCTGGTCGCTGTTCCCGCCGAAGACGCCAGCAACCTGGTGAGCAAACTGCGATCCAGTCGTATCAAAGGCCGCAAAGCCAAGATCCGGCTCGAACGTTTCCAGTAACGCCCCCTCCCGGAAACAGGGTCTCCGGGAAGCCGGGTCTCAGCGCCTGACGAGAACCTTGATCGGGCTGCGCGTCAGACGAACCTGGTCAGTGCCGAAGGCGGATCCCGAACTCGGAGTAGAGGTCACAGCAGGCCGATAAATCTGCAGGCTTCCCGCACAAGGGGGTCTTCAGGTGTAAGTACCTCTACCGACCCGAGTCTGAGCTTCTGGGTGGCCCGGTGGAAGAGTGTCGCGTTGATCCAGCTCGACTCCAGGGTTGACCACCACCTGAGCCCGGCGGGGTCACCGGGACCCTGGAAGATCGAAGCGGCCTGAGCCTGGGTCATCGCGCGTCTGCTGGTCGCAACCTGAGACGGACGCAGTTTCTCGGCACCCAGGGTCGCCGGATCGTCGAGGTCCACGAGCCTCAGAGAATCCGGAGATTCCAGCCGGACCAGGGCCAGCCGGCGACCGAGCCGGTTGAGCATCGATTCGTGGAGGGCGCCGGTCCCCCGAAACGGCGCGAGCTGTTCGACGATCGCCGACAGCGGCTCCTCGGAGACGTACATACAGCCGTAGAGCGCCGGGTTGTCATGGCGTCCCGCTCCCTGCCAGGCCCGCGGAATCCAGAGCGGTCCTCCCTGCCGACGCTCTCCCGCCCTTCGATCCAGCGGGACTACGCGCCAGAGGTTCACGCAAAGGCGCCGGAGCGCTCCGAGCCGATCGCGTCAAGGAGCTGGCGGGTCTCTCCGGATCGGATCAGGTCGATCGGCCGGCGGTTGCCGAGGTGCGGATTGACCCCCCTCAGCCAGATCTCCGCGGCGTCAAGCGCGTAAAGCCGGAGAAGGTTCGCCATCACCAGTTCGAGCAGATCGACCTTCTC
>JBBRVF010000420.1:0-1728 GCA_038247145.1 Solirubrobacterales bacterium
ACCGAGATCACGATCGACGATCTCGCCCGGCGCACCGGCATGACCGTGAGGAACATCCGCGCTCACCAGTCGCGCGGCCTGCTCGAATCACCGCGGGTGATCGGCCGCACCGGCTACTACGACGAGCAGCACGTCGAGCGCATCGCCCTGATCCGCGAACTCCAGGAGGAGGGCTTCAACCTGGAGGCGATCAAGCGCATCGTCGACCGGGCCGGTGACTCGTCCGGGGACCTGCTCAGCTTCACCCGGACCGTCCGCGCCCCCTACGAAGACGAGCAGCCTGAGATCCTCACCGCCGATGAGATCGCCCGACCGTGGGGAGACGGAGCGCTCGACTCGGACCTGATGGAGAGGGTCGAGACGCTCGGCCTGATGCGCCCGCTCGGCGGCGGGCGTTACGAAGTCCTCAGCCCGCGACTGCTCGCCGCCGGGATCGAACTGGCCGGCCTCGGCATCCCCGCCAGCGCTTCGCTCGACGCGCTCGAAACGCTCAAGGCCCGCTCGGCGGCGGTCGCCGAAGTCTTCGTCTCGGTCTTCAAAGAGCAGATCTGGGACCCCTTCGACCGGGCCGGCCGGCCACGGGAGGACTGGCCCCGGGTGCAGGAAGCCCTGGCCCACATGAGGCCGCTGGTCTCCGATGCTTTCGTCTCGGCCTTTCAGTTCGCCATGGATGAGGTTTCAGAACGGGCGATCAGCGACGCGATCCGTCGCGAGCTCGAGGCCGCAGAAGAGTGAGACCGGAGGCTCGGCCATGAGGAGGATCCAGGCTTTCTGCGGCCGAGTCGCGGAGTCGCGGTCTTTCAGGCTGTCGATCTTCGGCGTGATCGTCCTCAACGCGGTGGTGCTCGGACTCGGTACCTACCAGGCGATCGACCGCGACTGGGGCGATACCCTGTTCCTGCTCAACGAGGTCTTCCTCGGCATCTTCATCGTCGAAATACTGATCCGGATCGCGGCCTACGGCAGCCGGCCCCAGGACTACTTCAGGGACGGCTGGAATGTCTTCGACTTCGTGGTGGTCTTCGCCGTTTTCATCCCGGGGGTGAGGGATAACGCGCTGGTGCTGAGGCTGGTCAGGCTGCTGCGCATCGTCAGGGTGATCAGCATCTTCCCCGACCTGCGCGTCCTGGTCAGCGGCATGGGCAAGGCCCTGCGGCCGATCGCGGCGATGGGTGCCCTCACCGCGCTCTTCCTCTTTGTCTACGGAATGATCGGCGTTCAGCTATTTGGCGACGAGCTGCCGGAACGCTGGGACGACATCGGCACGGCGATGCTGACCCTGTTCACGGTCCTGACCCTCGAAGGCTGGAACGAGATCCTCTTCACAGCCCAGGAAGTGACCCGTTTCGCCTGGGTCTTCTTCGTCAGCTTTGTCCTGATCGGCTCCTTCCTGGTCATCAATGTCCTGATCGCGATCATCATCAACTCGGTCGAAGAGGCGAGAGAGGCCGAGAAGGCTGAGGAGATCGAAGAGCGCCTCAGCCTGGCCACAGCCGAAGGTGGGGAGCCGGACCGGGTCGCCACGCTGATCGACCATGTCCGCGGCTTGCGCAGCAGCATCGAGCAACTCGAACTCGAACTCGAAGGACTCGATCTGCGGACCGACGAGGACACGCCCGACCCTGACGCCGGCATCCGGTAGCCTCTCCGGATTCAGTGCCCGGATAGCTCAGTTGGTAGAGCACTTCCATGGTAAGGAAGGGGTCAGCGGTTCGAATCCGCTTCCGG
>JBBRVF010000421.1:0-1715 GCA_038247145.1 Solirubrobacterales bacterium
CGGGGTAGCGATCGAAGGCTTCAGCGCCGCCCCGAGGCACGAGGTGGTCCTGTTCAACCTGCTCTCGGGCTTTCTCGGCTCCTTCGCCATGGTCCGCCTGACCACCTGGGCGATCCGCGACGGCAGAGGGCCTTTCAGAAACGTCCAGGTCGGAGGCCGCCACATCCACCACTTCGTACCGGGCATCCTGATCGCTTTCGCCTCCGGAATAGCCGGGCTGCTGATCCAGGGGGGCAGGGCCGACGCCCGCGCCGCCGTGACGATGGGAATCGGCATGGGCCTGACCTTTGACGAGGCGGCGCTGTTGCTCGACATGCGCGACGTCTACTGGACCCGTGAGGGACTGCTCAGCGTCCAGATCAGCCTGGCGACCGGTGCCGTTCTCGGTGCGACCATCCTCACCATGAGGATTCTCGGTCGCGGCGAGCAGCGCCAGGAAGCGGCCGGCGAAATCCCGTCCTGACCGCATCAGCCGCGAACGAGGCACCGCGAACACCGATGTACTGCGCTCGGCCGCGATCCCGTCCTACTCCCTCAAGGCATAAAAAATGTCGGCTGGCGAGCCGACTCAAGGGAGAGTGAGCCGACTCGCCTGTTACCGACGAAGCGCTGCTGAGGGTAGGGAGGGACCCCAGTCAACGTATTTTTTGCAGTCCGTCACTTCCAGTGATGAACGTGCTTGGACGGCATTGTACACAAAACACCGGGGTTTATGGAAAATTTGTCCGTCAGGAGATTTCGAGGGGATCCCGCTACTGCCGGGAACGCTTTCAGTCCGCCGAAATCCAGACGTTCTGGTCGTGACCCGGTCCGACTCCGACCAGGGCGATCGGCACCCCGACGAAGTCGCTGATGAAGCGGATGTAGTCGAGCGCCTCGGGCGGCAGGTCCTCCTGCTTCCGGCACTCGGTGATCTCGTCTCCGAAACCGGGCAGGTCGAGGTACTCGGGGGTCGCGTGGTGGAGGATCGACTGGTGGTAGGGGAAGTCCTCGAGCACCGCCCCCTCGCGCGACCGGTCCCGGACCGCGACCTTCAGCGTCTCCAGGCCGGCAAGCACGTCGAGTTTGGTCATCGCCAGGGTCGAGGTGCGGTTCAGCCGGACCGCGTACTTCAGGGCGACCAGGTCGAGCCAGCCGCAGCGACGGCGGCGACCGGTGGTCGTACCGAACTCGTGGCCGCGCTCGCTCATGTACTCGCCGACCCCGTCGTCGAGCTCGGTCGGGAACGGCCCCGCGCCGACCCGGGTCGTATAGGCCTTGACGATGCCCCAGACCTCGTCGATGTCGGTCGGGCCGACGCCGGCCCCGACGCAGGCGGCGCCGGCGATCGGGTTCGAGGAGGTAACAAAGGGATAAGTGCCGTGGTCGAGGTCGAGCAGTGCCGCCTGAGCGCCCTCGAAGATCACCGTGCGGCCGGCGTCGAGTTCGTTCCAGCAGAGCTTCGCCGTATCGGTGATGAACGGTTCCAGCCGGTGGCCGTAGGCCAGGTAGTGCTCGGTTATCGAGTGAAGGTCGAGTCGTTCGTCAGGTAGCCGGTCGTCGGACAGCTCGCCTTCCTTCTGCAGCTTGCGCCTCCGGACGGAGAGCTCGCGCAGCGCCTGCTGCTTGCTCTCCAGCGCGGCCATGATCTTCTTGCGCAGGATCTTCTCGTCGAGCAGGTCCTGAACCCGGATCCCGAGCCTGAGCGCCTTGTCGGCGTAGGCCGGGCCGATCCC
>JBBRVF010000422.1:0-1715 GCA_038247145.1 Solirubrobacterales bacterium
AACCCCTCGGCCTCGACGTGGCTCTGTACGGCGTGGGAGACATCGCCTACACGGTTTCCGGGGACCATCTGCTCGGCCGAAAGGTCGAGTGACTCCTTGGTCACCTTGAGCAGGCGCGCGGTGGTCGGATCGATTTCCCCGACCGGGATCGTGCTGGCCCCGTCGGCGACCCAGCCGTCGAGCGTCACGCCAATGTCAACCGAGAGGATGTCGCCCTTCTTCAACTCGTAGGGCCCCGGGATGCCGTGGACCACCATCGAGTTCGGTGAGGCGCAGATTGAACCGGGGAAGCCGCGGAAGCCCTTGAAGGTCGGCACTCCGCCCTGGGCGCGGATGAACTTCTCGGCGGCCTGGTCCAGTTCGGCGGTCGTGGCCCCGGGCCGGATCATGCCGGTCACCATCTTCATGCAGCGGGCGTGGACCGCACCGGCGGCGGCCATCTTCTCGATCTGCGCCGCGGTCTTGCGGGTGATCATGCAGCCGGCAGCGGAGCCACGGGGCCTAGGAGCCCTCTTCGAGGCTGAGCGTGGAGATCAGCGAGCGGACCGACTCACCGACCAGGTCCGGGTCCTGACTGCCGTCGACCCGGTTGAGCAGGGCCTGCTTCTTGTAATAGTCGACCAGCGGGGCTGTCTTCTCGTGGTACTGCTCGAGCCGGTGGCGGACGACCTCGGGCTTGTCGTCGTCGCGGACGATCAGCTCGGAGCCGTCGATGTCGCAGACGCCCTCCTTTGCCGACGGGTTGAAGTCGGCGTGGTAGACGTGGCCGTTTTCGACGCAGACCCTGCGACCGGAGAGCCGGTGGACGATCTCTTCGTCGGAGGCATCGATCAGCATGACTCCGGTCAGGTACCGACCGAGCTCTTGCAGCTTCGCGTCGAGCGCCTCAGCCTGTGGCACGGTGCGCGGGAATCCGTCGAGGATGAAGCCATTGTCGGCCTCGCCGCTTTCCAGCCGCTCCGCGATCACCCCGATGATCACTTCGTCCGGGACGAGGTCGCCGCGGTCCATGTATTCCTGCGCCGCTTTGCCGATTTCGGTGTCTTGCCGCACTGCCGCCCGGAGGATGTCGCCGGTGGCGTAGTACGGAAGCTCGAGGTCTTCCTGGAGCCGCTCGCCCTGGGTTCCTTTGCCGCTGCCCGGAGGGCCGAGAAGGATCAGGTTGAGGTTTCGGTTGGGCATGGGTCCTTCGCCTCTAGCGGAGGAAGCCCTCATAGTTGCGCATCATCAGCTGGGCCTCGAGCTGTTTGACGGTGTCGAGAGCCACGCCGACCACGATCAGGATCGAGGTTCCACCGAAGAAGAATCCGCCACCGACCTGGTTGAAAAGGATGGTCGGGAAGGCTGCCACCGCGCCGAGGTACAGGGCGCCGGGGAAGGTCAGCCTCGACAGCACCCTGTCGAGGTACTCGGCAGTCGGACGGCCGGGACGCACGCCGGGGATGAAGCCGCCGTACTTCTTCAGGTTGTCCGCCTGGTCGACCGGGTTGAAGGTGACGGCCGTATAGAAGTAGGTGAAGATGATGATGAAGAAGACCTCGCCGACCACGTAGGCCCACTGGTCGGGCGCGAGGAAGGCGGCGAAGTCGAGCGCGGCCGGGGTGTTGATCAGCTGGCCGATGGTCGGCGGCAGGGCCATGATCGAGGCAGCGAAGATGACCGGGATGACGCCGGCCATGTTGACCCTGAGCGGCAGGTAAGTCGAGCCGCCCGAG
>JBBRVF010000423.1:0-1705 GCA_038247145.1 Solirubrobacterales bacterium
CTCGCCGTCGATCTCGATCCGCATGGTTTTCAGGTCCGGGATTGCTGCCGTGGGCGTATTCATCGGCCCCAACCCTACCCAGTGCCTACTCTTTGAGATGTGAGCGACCGCACCGAGACCGCAGACCAGAGAACGCGCCGGATCGTCTCCGAGCGGCGCTCGCTTCCCGACGCCCCGGGGGTCTACCTGTTCCGGGACTCCGACGAAACGGTGATCTACGTCGGCAAGGCGATCTCGATCCGCAAGCGGGTCGCCTCGCACTTCAGCGGAGGTAACGCCGGGATGACCCGGCTGGTCGACCAGATCGAGTTCCTGGTGACCGAATCGGAGTCCGAGGCGCTGATCGCAGAGCAGAGCTTCATCAAGCGCTACCGGCCGCGTTTCAACGTGAAGCTACGCGATGACAAGTCGTATCCGTACGTTGCGGTCAGCCTTGACGAGGAGTATCCGCGGGTCTATTTCACCCGTGAGCGACACCGGCCCGGCCGGGCCTACTTCGGTCCGTTCTCGTCGGCCCGCCGGGTCCGCGACACCCTCGACCTGCTCGGCAAGCTCTTCCAGTACCGGACCTGCGAAGGCAAAGAGCCCGGACGCCGCTCCGGAAGTCCCTGTCTCGATTATTTCATCAAGCGCTGCGGGGCGCCCTGCGTCGACTACATCGACCGTGACTCCTACCGGGCGAACATCGATTCGGTGATCGACTTCCTCTCCGGCCGCTACGGCCAGATCGAGGAGGACCTCGAAGTCCAGATGGAGGCGGCCGCCGCCGCACAGGACTTCGAGACTGCGGCGGTCTTCCGCGACCGGCTGCTCTCGGTCAGGTCGCTGTTCGAGCGGCAGAGGATCTCCGGTTCGACCATCGGTACCGCCGACCTGATCGGGATCGCGATCGAAGGCGGCGACGCCAACGCCCAGGTCTTCCAGGTCCGCGACGGGATCCTCGCCGAGCGCCAGAGCTTTTACCTCGAGATCCCGCCGGACAGCGACCTCGCCCAGGTGACCTCGGAGTTCATCCAGCAGTTCTATTCGACTTCTCCCGCAGTACCGAAGCGAATCGTGCTCGGCCCGCATATGAACGCACGCATCGACGAGGTCACAGCTTTCATGGCCGATAGGAGAGGGGACTCCCGGGTAGAAGTGAAGATCGCCGAGCGTGGTGATACCCGCCGGCTGAGGGAGCTGGCCGAGCGCAATGCCAAGCTGGCCCTCGACCAGGACCGGCTCAGGACCGAGCACCGCCGCCAGCGCAGAGTCGAGTCGCTCGGAGCCCTGGCTGAAGCGCTCGGCATGGAGGAGCTGCCGGTCCGGATAGAAGGCTTCGACATCTCCAACCTCGGTGGCGAGTTTACGGTCGCTTCGATGGTCGTCTTCGAGGGGGGCCGGCCGAAGAAGTCCGACTATCGCCGCTTCCGTGTCCGTGGCGACGGCTCGCATGTCGGACCCGACGACTTCGCCTCGATGGAAGAGGTTCTCGGCCGCCGGATGGCTGCCCACAGTGAGCAGGCCGACCTCTCGCCCCACGACGACAGTCGCGACGAGAGCTTCGCCGCGATGCCCTCGCTGATCCTGATCGACGGCGGCAAAGGTCAGTTGGCCGCCGGCATCCGTGCCCTTGATCCGTTCATCGAGGCCGGCGTGACCGTGATCGGCCTGGCCAAACAGCTCGAAGAGGTGTTCGTGCCGGGACGCTCCTCCGCGATCGACC
>JBBRVF010000424.1:0-1703 GCA_038247145.1 Solirubrobacterales bacterium
AGAGAGAATGGTTTTGCCGAAGACCTCGACGCCGCCCTGGCCGAGGTCGCCGCGGCCGATCCGCTGCTCGCCAAGCTGCTGGCCGACCCGATGCTTGGGGTCACTCTCGCTCCCACCATGGCTTCGGCCTCGAACCGCGAGAACGTGATCCCTTCAAGGGCCGAGCTCGTCGTCGACTGCCGCACCCCGCCAGGCATGACCGAATCGGAAGTACTCGAACGGATCAACGGGGTGCTCGGTGAAGGCGACTGGCGGATCGAGTTCAACGACCCGGTGGTCGGCAACCGCTCCGACTACGGCGGACCGCTGGCCGAGGCGCTCGAGGAGTGGGCTGACCTGACCGAGCCGGGTACCGGCATCCTGCCGCTGGTCATGCCCGGCTTCTCCGACAGCCACTGGTTCCGCAAGGCCTTCGGCGCAACCGTCTACGGCTTCTGCCCGCAGAGCGCGATGGGCCTGGCCGAGACCAAGCCGCTGGTCCACGGGGCAGACGAGCGCGTCGCGGTGGCCGACGTCGAGTTGATGGAGAACCTCTTCACCTGGCTGCCGCCGCGGCTGCTCGGCACCGCCCGGTAGCCGGTTTCCGATGGCGGCTAGGATGGCCGTCCATGTTCAAGCGAATCGATCACATCGGCGTAGCCGTCAAGGACCTTGACGCCGCCATAAAACTTTACGAGCGCAGCTTCGAGATGGAACTCGTGCATCGCGAAACAGTCGAGTCCCAGGGAGTCGAGGCGGTCCTGCTCAATGTCGGCGAAGGCCACATCGAGCTGCTCGCCCCGCTCGGCCCGGACACCCCGGTCGGCAGGTTCCTGAGCAAGAAGGGCTCCGGCATTCACCACGTGGCCTACTCGGTCGAAGACATCGATGATGCGCTGGAGCAGGCCAAGGCGATCGGGCTGAAGCTGATCGACGAGAGCGCGCGCACCGGAATCAGAGGCAGCCGGGTGGCCTTCGTCCATCCCGCCGCCACGGGCTCGGTCCTGACCGAAATCGTCGAACCGGCGGAGAACCACTGATGGCCAGGCTCAACCGGATCGAGATCGGATTCGAGGGCGGCCCGGTGGTTCCGGCGAGGCTCGACGATGGCCAGCTCAAGGACCTTCGAAAGGCGCTGAAGAACGGCGACAGCCCGCATGAGTTCACCAGCGATGACGAGACCGTGATCCTCGACCTGAACAAGGTGATCTTCATCAGGATCGACGCCAACGAAAGCAAGGTCGGCTTCTAGCCGGTCTGCCGGTCCGGCTCGGACCCGCCCTGCTCGTCCAGCAGATCGAGGTACTCGGACCGCTGCCCGAAGGTGGCCTTCATCTCGTCGGTGATCCGGTCGAGGAACTCGCGACGGTAGAGATCGTCGGTCATCATCGAGATCGCGAAGTAGAGCCCTGTGAAGGAAGCGATCGCCGTCGCCACCCTCAGCAGCTCGACCGTGAGCTCGGCCTCGCGGCCGCCCAGCTGGAAGCCGAACAGAACGTCCGGGGTACCGTTGATCCAACCTTCGATCAGCTCGGCGTTGATCGTCAGCATCCCGAAGACAACGAAGAAGGCGGCGACCGCGAGGGCCACAAGCAGCACCTGCAGGGACTGGCTGACGAACAGCACCAGGCCGACGTTGAAGCGCTGGCGAGCCTTCAGAGGCGGCCCGCCGGCGCCGGCTTCCTTTTCGAGACTCTCGACCTCATTAGGCAGGCGGGCGATCA
>JBBRVF010000425.1:0-1703 GCA_038247145.1 Solirubrobacterales bacterium
CGCGGACTCGGGCGAGGGATCCAGCAGGAAGTCGACCGACAGGACGACGAAGTCGCTCTTGCCCTTGAAGCGGCTGCTCCGGTAGCCAAAGCCGCATTCGTCGGTCGGCATCTGCCTGACCTCACCGGAGGCACGGTCGAGCACGGCGACAGAGGAGATCGTCGAAGAGACCTCCTGGCCGTAGGCGCCGACGTTCTGGATCGGGGTGGCGCCGGTGGATCCGGGTATGCCCGACAGGCACTCGATCCCGGCGAGGTCGTTCACCACGGCATGGGCGACCAGTCCGTCCCAGGGCTCGCCCGCCTGGACGGTCAGCTCGACCAGCCCGTCGTCGTTTAACCGCTCGTCAATGCCGCGCGAAGTGACATGGACCACCGTCCCACCGAAGCCCTCATCGGCGACAACCACGTTGCTGCCGCCGGCAAGCACCAGAACCGGCTCACCTGCGGCGTCTGCCTCGCTGACCAGCTCGACCAGCCGATCGGCAGAGTCGGCGCTGACCAGCCGGTCGGCCGGGCCGCCGAGGCGCAGGGTGGTCAACGGTGCCAGCGGCACATTTGCAGTCTCTTCGAGCATCTCCGCGATGCTGTCAGATCCAGCTCGGCGCGGTCGGATCAGACCTGGTCGGCGAGGGCCGGATCGCCTTCTTCGCCGGCGTCGTCCCAGTCGGCCGTCTTGCCGAGGCTCGCGCCCTTTACGACCTTCAGACCGAGCAGGGCGCATTTCATCCGCGTCGCCGAGATGTCGATGCCGAGCAATTCGAGGACGAACTCCTTCGGCAGCAGGATCAGCTCGTCGCGGCTCTTGCCGATCAGCTCGTCGGTCAGCATCGAGGTCGCCGCGGTCGAGATCGCGCAGCCCTTGCCGTCGAACTTGACTTCGGCCACGCGGTCGTCTTCGTCGAGCCGGATCGTGATGTGCTGCTCGTCGCCGCAGAACGGATTCGTATCTTCGAACTCCAGATCGGGGTCTTCGATCACCCCGAAGTTCTGCGGCCGTTTGTAGTGCTCAAGGATTTGTTCGCGGTATAGCTCTTCCACCTGATCGAGCGTATCTGAACGAAATGCGCGGCAACTTGACATGCTGCCGGGCGTGATCCCGTTCGAGACGTTTGACCGCAAGTCGATATCCAATTACGAAGACAAGCTGAAGGTTGCCCGCAGCCTGGCCGCCGGAGTCGAATCCGACCAGGTCATCGGAGCAGGTTCCGGGAGCACGGCCTACCTCGCGATCCATGCCATCGCCGAGCGTGTTTCGGCCGGCGAAGTCGGAGACGTGACGCTGATCCCGACTTCGATCGAGGTCCAGCTGACCATCGCCGGGCTCGGCCTCAGGGTCGGCGACCTCGCCGCCGATACGCCGCTCTGGCTGTTCGACGGCGCCGACGAGGTTGATCCGGAAGGCAACCTGATCAAGGGCCGAGGAGGGGCGCTCTTCCGCGAGAAGATCCTCTTTCGCGCCACTACCGATCGGCGGCTTCTGGTCGACGACTCGAAGATGGTCGAGCACCTCGGTTCCAGGTTTCCGATTCCGGTCGAGGTCGTGCCCGAGGCCCTGCCGGTGACCATTCCCGAACTCGAGAAGCTCTATCCGAGCGAAATCGAGGTCCGCAAGGCCGGCGGCAAGGACGGACCGGTGATCACCGAACTCGGCAACCTGATCATCGACTGCCGCTTCGAACAGATCAACCCCGACCTCGAACA
>JBBRVF010000426.1:0-1697 GCA_038247145.1 Solirubrobacterales bacterium
CTGAACCCGGTCATCGTCCACGGTGGCGGCCCGGAGATATCCGACTACATGCGAAGGCTCGGCATGGAAGTCAAGTTCCACCACGGCCTGCGTGTATCCGACCGGGAGACGGTCGAAGTCGCGAAGATGGTCCTGCTGGGCAAGGTCAACGCCGACCTGGTCAGCCGCCTCAACCGGGCCGGACAGCCGGCGGTCGGGCTCTCCGGCGAAGACGGCTCGCTGTTCGAGGTCGCGCCGGTCGCCAACGCGGCAGAAGTGGGCTTCGTCGGCGAGATCGAGAAGGTCGATGTGGACGTGCTGAATCACATCTCGGCCGACTACATCCCGGTGATCGCCGGTGCCGCTTCGGACCGTGACGGCAATTCCTACAACGTCAACGCCGACGAAGCCGCCGGCAAGGTGGCTGCAGCGCTCGGGGCCTACAAGGCGATCTTCCTCACCGACATCGTCGGCTGGCTCGAGGATCCGGAGGACGAATCGACGCGGATCTCGGAGGCCAGCGTGGCCGACGTCGAGGCCGCGCTGGAGAAGATCGGCGGCGGCATGAAGCCGAAGCTCGGCGCCTGCCTCGACGCGATCCGGGGAGGCACCCAGCACGCTCACATCATCGACGGTCGCCGGCCGCATTCGTTGCTGCTCGAGCTTTTTACCGACGCCGGAATCGGAACCAAGGTCACGCCTTGAACGGTGACCTGAAGCAGCGCGAAGAGCGCTTCGTCATGCAGACCTACCGTCGGGCCGAAGTCGAGTTCGTCCGCGGCGAAGGCGCCCTGCTCTTCGACGAAGACGGCCGTGAATTCCTGGACCTGCTCTCCGGCATCTCGGTCGCATCGCTCGGCCACTGCGCTCCGGCCGTGGTCGGGGCGGTAGAGGCGCAGTCAAAGCGCCTGCTCCATGTCTCGAACCTCTTCTACACCGAGCCGATGATCGATCTGGCCGAGCGGCTTTCCACACGTTCGATCGGCGGACCGGTCTTCTTCTGCAACTCGGGCGCCGAGGCCAACGAATGTGCGATCAAGGTAGCTCGAAAGCACGCCCACGGCCGCGGAGTCTCCGAGCCCGAAATCATCGTCTTCGAGGGTGACTTCCACGGACGCACCTACGGGGCGCTCTCGGCCACTCCCGGCCTCGCGAAGAATCCCGCCCTCGGCCCGATGCTACCCGGATTCAGGCCAGTCGCCTTCGACGATCCCGAAGCGCTCGAGGCGGCTTTCACGGAAAACACCGCCGCGATTCTGATGGAGCCGATCCAGGGTGAAGCCGGGGTTTTTCCGGTTTCCGAGGAGACCCTCGCCACCGCCCGCAGGCTCTGCGACGAGTCTGGTGCGCTGCTTGTCTTCGACGAGGTCCAGACCGGGGTCGGCCGCACCGGCTCGCTCTGGGCCTACGAACAGACGGCCGTGAGGCCGGATGTTCTGACCACCGCAAAGGCCCTCGGCGGCGGGGTGGCGATCGGCGCCTGTGTGAACTCCGAGAGCCTCGGACAGGTTCTCGAAGCCGGCGACCACGGCTCGACTTTCGCCGCCGGTCCGGTGGCCGCGTCGGTCGCTCTGGCCGTACTCGAAGCGGTTGACGATCCGGAGATGCTGAGGCGGATCCGGGACCTGGGCGGCAGCATCTCCAGGTCCCTGCTGGAGATCGACGGCGTGTCGGAAGTCCGGGGCAGAGGTCTGATGCTCGGCATAGGACTCGGTGAC
>JBBRVF010000427.1:0-1694 GCA_038247145.1 Solirubrobacterales bacterium
CCAGTGCAGAACGCTGCTCGAGCGTTGCGCCCGGCACCAGCCCCCCGGCCGCGGCCAGCGCCTCGGCGTCGATGTCCCAGCCGGTCAGCTCTGCCTGCGGTTCGCGGCGGGCGACTGCGGCGCGCAGCTCGCCGGTGCCGACTCCGGGGTCGAGGACCTTCATGCCCGGGCGCAGATCGACCCGGTCGAGCAGGGTTTCGGCCACTGGCCGCGGGGTCAGGTACTGGCCGTGGCGCTTGCGCTGGAGGGGGTCTGAACCGGCCAGCCATTCACGGCTGGGAGGCGAAAGCACGGGCTCGGCTCGCGGCTGCGCCAAGTCCCGGGCCGGAGAGCTCAGCCGCCGGCGCCGAGCTTCTTGACGGCTTCGCGGAAGCTCTTGACCTCGAGCGAAGGCCGCTTGCGCCCGGCGAGCTTCTCGCCGTGCCGATTGACCCAGATGACCGGCACCTTCATCTTCAGGCAGGGGGCGATGTCAGTGTCGTAGTCACAGCCGATGTGCAGCCAGCCCTTCTTGCTGCCGATCCGGCGGGCGCATTCCCTGAAGTGGGTGTCGTCGGGCTTGTAGCTGCGGACCTGCTGCGCGGTGACGACCAGGTCGAGGTCGGTGCGAAGGTGGCGGCGCGAGATGCCCAGCATCTTGTCGTCGATGTTGGAGATGATTCCGATGTCGAACTTCTTGCCGAGCCGGTCCATCGCCGCGTTCGATTCGCGGAACGGCAGCCAGTAGGCGACGCTGTCGGGAAGGAACTGGGCCCTCGACGGCTCGACTTCCCAGCCGATCTCGCCGGCGACCTTGATGATCGTCCGGCGGAGGACTTCGGCGTAGAGCTCATAGGAGCCGGACATGATCTCGGCCTGTACCTCGAAGAATCGGGCCAGAAAGGCCCCGGACTCGAAACTGAAGCCGTCTTTCTCGGCTTCCTTGGCGCAGGCCTCGGCGATGCCTTTTTCCCAGTCGATCAGGGTTCCATAACAGTCGGTGGTTACCCAAGTGATGTTTTTTAGGCTGGGAAGCGGCATACGCGGCGGCCATTATGTCGGATAGGGTGCCTGGTCGGCTTACTCGTCCCCCAAAGACCTCCAGAAAAGACATGGATCTACTCGAATATCAGGGAAAAGAACTGTTCGCGCGTCACGGCCTGCCGGTCCCTCCGGGCAGCCATGCGGCCACCGTTGAAGAGGCCGGCGCCGCTTCCGAGAAGCACGGCTTTCCGGTGGCGGTCAAGGCCCAGGTCCTGATCGGCGGCCGCGGCAAGGCCGGCGGCATCAAAATCGCCAAGGACGCCTCCGAGGCCCACGAGCATGCCGGCGACATCATCGGCATGGACATCGTCGGCCCCCACGGCGAGGGCCCGTTCAAGGTTCACGAACTCTGGGTCGAAGCCGGCTCCGAGATCGAGGCCGAGTACTACGCCTCGGTCATCCTCGACCGCTCCGAGAAGAAGCTGCTGGTCATGCTCTCCCACATGGGCGGCATAGACGTCGAGGCGATTGCCGAGTCCGACCCGGGCGCCCTGGTCAGGCAGCACGTCGATCCGATCGAAGGACTCGACGAGAAGACTGCCCTCGACATCGTCGCGCGCTCCGGCATCCCGGAGGAAGTGTCCGATCAGGTGGCCGACATCCTGGTCAAGCTGGTCGAGGTCGCGCGCGAGGAGGACGCGACCCTGATCGAGGTCAACCCGTTGATCCTC
>JBBRVF010000428.1:0-1679 GCA_038247145.1 Solirubrobacterales bacterium
AGGAGTGCCGGGCCCGGTGGTCGGGAAAGACGCGAGAGCGGCGGCGAGCGAGATGCCGACCGGGTCCGAGCCGCTGATCCGCGTCGTATTGCGGGTCGCCACGATCGGATAGCCGAGCGAGCTGACCGTGGTGCCTTCCACCTGGCCGCCGGGGAGCGGCTCGGGTGTGGCTGCCGATCCACCGTCTGTAGCAGCCACCGGGGAGCTGTTGGACTCCGCTCCGACATCGAAGAAGAAGTAGGCGACGAAGGCGGCCAGGATCAGGGTCAGGACGAGCAGGATGCCCAGCCCGATCCACGGCACACCGGACGAGTTCGCTGCCCCCGGAGGGGCATTGATCGGCTGTCTTCCCGAAGCAGGCACGAAGCAAACCGTACCGTTCGGCGGAAGTCGTAAGAATGGCGGCGATGCCTTACCCGGTCGGGACAGCCACCAACGACGAAGGACACATGGAGATCGCGGGCTGCGACGTGGTCGATCTGGCCGAGCGTTTCGGCACGCCTTCCTACGTCTTTTCGGTGGCCGAAATGCGAAACCGCGCCCGCGCCTACGTCGATGCATTCAGCACCCATACCGACGAATTCGAGGTGCTTTATGCCAGCAAGGCTCTGCCGGTTACGGCGGCCTATCGCCTGTTCGCCGAAGAAGGCCTGTCGGTGGACGTAGCCTCGGGCGGCGAGCTGACCATTGCCCTGGCCGCCGGCTTCGACCCGGCTCGAATCTACATGCACGGAAATAACAAGACCGACGAGGAGATCAGGCTGGCCGAGGATTCCGGCGTGGGCCACCTGATCCTCGACTCCTTCGATGAGATCGAGCGCTGCGAGAGGGTGCTGACCTGCAAGCAGGACGTGATGATCAGGGTCACCCCGGGGATCAAGCCTTCCACTCACACCTACATCCAGACCGGTCAGCTCGACTCCAAGTTCGGCTTCGGACTGGAGGACGGCTCTGCCGAGCGTGCCGTCCGCCGCGCCCTGGCCTCGCCGATGCTCAGCCTGGTGGGCCTGCACTTCCACATCGGCTCGCAGATCTTCGAGACCGAGCCGTTCAGGCTGGCGGTCGAAGCGCTCGCCGAGCTGAAAGGCGACTGGTGCCGCATGCTCGACCTCGGCGGCGGACTGGGCATCTCCTACGAAACCGAAGACGAGCCACCGAAGATCGAGAGCTACGTCGACATGAAAATCGCAGCGGTACGGGAGTTTTTCGGACGTGAAGTCAAGATCCTGATCGAGCCCGGCCGCTCGCTCGTCGGCAATGCCGGGGTGACGATCTACACCGTCGGAACTATCAAGGAGATCCCCGGAATCCGCACCTACCTCTCCGTGGACGGTGGCATGTCTGACAACCTGCGCCCGATGCTCTACAACGCCAAGTACGAAGCCGCGATTGCCAACCGTGCAGGACAGCCCGCAGAGACGGTTGCCACCATCGCCGGCTCCCATTGCGAGTCCGGGGATATTCTGGTTCGTGACGTGGCACTTGCCGATCCCCGAGTGGGCGACATCCTGATCACCCCGGCGACGGGCGCCTACGGTCACGCCATGGCCAATAACTACAACGGCATGCGGCGGCCGCCGGTCATCTTCTGCGAAGACGGCGAGGCCACGGTCGTGGTCAGGCGGGAAACCTGGGACGACCTGCTGGCGAGGGACACATGAGCACCGCGGCTGCAGTCC
>JBBRVF010000429.1:0-1673 GCA_038247145.1 Solirubrobacterales bacterium
AGGCGCTCGAGGCCCAGAACGACCGGACAGTTTTCCAGAAGGCCCGCGAGATCGCGGCCGCGTACCACCTTGAGCAGCAGTGGACCAAGGACAAGATCCTGACCGAGTACCTGAACACCGTCTACTTCGGCTCGGGCGCCTACGGGATCGAATCGGCCGCCCGCACCTACTTCGGCTCGGCCCACCCGACCTGCGGTACCGAGGATTCCCCCTGTGCCGAACTGCTGACCCCTTCGGAGTCGGCGATGCTCGCCGGAATTATCCAGAACCCCTACGGCTACGACCCCCAGATCAACCCCGAAGCTTCGCTCCTGCGGCGCAATACGGTGCTGCAGAAGATGCTGGAGCAGGGATACATCACTACCGACCAGATGGAAGAAGCAACCTCCGAGGCGCTACCCCCGAGCACCTCGATCGAGCCGCCCGCAATCGACTCCGAGGCCCCGTACTTCACCGAATGGGTCCGCCAGCAGCTGGTCGACCGCTTCGGGGCGGGCCGGACCTTCTTCGGCGGACTCGAGATCAAGACCTCGCTCGACCTCGAGGTCCAGGCGGCAGCGGAAGACGCGGTCACCAATACCCTCGGCGGCATCGGTCCGACCGCCTCGGTCGTCGTGATCAACAACAAGGACGCGACGATCGACGCGATGGTCGCCGGGCCGGACTTCGAGACCGCACCGTTCAACCTGGCGACCCAGGGTTACAGACAGCCAGGCTCGACGGTCAAGCCTTTCATCCTCGCGACCGCCCTTGAGCAGGGAATCTCGCCGGATACGGTTTACGAGTCCGCTCCGCAGCTGTTCACGTTCGGCAAGAAGGACAAGCAGCTGTTCGAGGTCTCCAATTATGGGGACAGCTACGCCGGATCTTCGACCCTCTCCAGCGCGACCACCAACTCCGACAACTCGGTCTACGCCCAGGTCGGTCTGGAGAGCATCAAGGGCGGACCGAAGGCGATCGCCAGGACGATCCACAAGATGGGCGTATCGGGCAAGATCAAGACCAACCCGGCGATGGTCCTCGGGACCTCCGAGGTGACCCCGATGGATTGGACCTACGCCTTTTCGACGCTTTCGAATGACGGCCGCAGGGTCAGCGGCACCCTGGCGCCGGAGCCCGGCGACTCACCGGTCGCCTACACCCGGGTCCGCGACAGCGATGGCAAGTCCGTCCGCGGTGGCGACAACGAGGTGATCAGCACCGGAGTCATGGATCCCGCGGTGGCGCAGACGGCAAAGGACATCCTCGGCACTGTGGTGACCAGCGGCACCGGCACGAACGCGCAAATCGGTGACGACTCCCAGTGGGGCAAGACCGGCACCACCGAAGACAACACCAACGCCTGGTTCTGCGGAGCGATCACCGAGGTCACCGCCTGCGTCTGGGTCGGCTACCCGGAGGGCTACCAGAAGATGCTGACCGAATATGGCGGCAGCCCGGTCGACGGTGGCACCTTCCCGGCACTGATCTGGGCAGACGTAATCTCGGCCTGGCAGAGCATCGAAGCCGATCGGGCGGCCGCGCGCGAAGCCAACGCGGCCGAAGAAGAAGCCACTTCCGAAGACTCGACGACCGTCGATTCAACGGTCGATACCTCCCCGGACTACGTGGCGCCGAGCACCGAAACCGCTCCGGCACCCGAGCCGGCACCGGAAGTTGCCGCTCCGGCACCT
>JBBRVF010000430.1:0-1658 GCA_038247145.1 Solirubrobacterales bacterium
AAGCTGCCGCTGGGAAGTGCCGCCTTGACAGCCCAGGCGAAGGCGGCATCGCGCACGCCGAGGCCGGCCGGAGTCACCGCCGAGACGACTGCGGCGAGGTAGCCGATCATCTGCGAAGCGGCGACGATCGGAAATTCCGCCAGTCCGACGTCGTAGACGGATCGGGCGGCGAAGAAGACCCCGACCCCCATGATCGACCAGAGGCCGACGTAGAGGGTGTAGATCGTCAGCACTCCCCGGAAGGCCATGGTCTTCGGCAGCGGCTCGCGGCCCAGCGCGGTCAGGACCCTGGCGGTGACCGGGCCGAAGATCCGCGGATGCAGGAAAGCGACCATGACCGGGATGATCAGGATCGGCAGCCACCTGATCCAGAGGTCCTGGGTGTCCGGATGGGCGATCAGGAACCAGGTGGCGATCGACAGGGCGGCCGAGATCGCGATCGCCTGCTCATAGACGATTCCGGCGGTCGAGACCCGGCGCGAGACCCCCACCTTCTCCGCCAGCAGCACCCGGGCCAGGACGAACAGGACGCTGCCGGGGATATAGCGAACCAGCAGCGGCTGGGCCCAGATCCGCTGTGCTTCGGCCAGGCTCACCGGGTGGTCCAGCAGCCGCAGGATCAGACCCCAGACGGTAGCGCTCAGCGCGTAGTAGAGCAGCATCGCCAGCACGCCCGGGATCAGCCAGATCAGGTCGAAGGCAACCCCCTGCTCTCGCAGCTCCGACCACTGGGATACCACCGTCAGGACGAGGAAGCCGAAGATCAGCAGCGCGATCCCGCCCTGAAGGATCAGCTTCGTCGATTTCTTGCGGGGCGCCTGTCGCCCGACCGTTGCACCGAGGTGGCCCAGCCGGTGGAGCAGGCCCGGTCGCTCGCCTCGTCCGTCGCTGGTCGGTTCGTCTCCCATTGGAGAGGGCATAGTGTCAGAGAGCGATGGACCGGGGCATGAGTGAATTCGAGTTGATCGACCGCCTTCGCCGGCAGGCAACCGCGGACGGGCCGCTGATCGCCGGCATCGGCGACGACGCCTCTATCACGACCCATGTGGGACTGACCGCCACCTCAGTGGACGCGATCGTGGAGGGTGTCCACTTCCGCCGGGGCTGGAGCGGACCGGCTCAGATCGCACAGAAGGCGGTGGCCACGGCCCTCTCTGACCTTGCCGCCATGGCCGCCGACCAGGGTGAGGTCTATGTGACCCTCGGCCTGCCGCCCGGCACCGGGACCTCCTACCTCAAGGACCTGGCCGACGGCTTCGTCGAGACCGCCGCGGAGTTTGGCGCGACCCTGGCCGGCGGGGATACGGTGGCTTCCCCGGTGCTCTTCGTCGCAGTCACGGTGGTCGGGCGGGCGCCGGAAGGGCAGGAACTGATCCTGAGGTCGGGCGCGGGTGCCGGCGATCTGGTTGCGGTGACCGGGTCGCTCGGCGGGGCTGCCGCCGGCCTGATCCTGCTCGACCGGGACGTTGGGCAGGCGGCTCCGGGCGAAGTCGCAGCCGGACCCGGAGAACCTGAGCAGCTCGATCCCGGGTCTCGCGAGTCCCTGATCGCAAGACAGATCTGCCCCCGCCCGCTGCTCGAGGCCGGAGCGAGCCTGAGAGGCTCCGGTGTCAACGCTCTGGTTGACGTCAGCGACGGGCTCGCGGCCGACCTCGGGC
>JBBRVF010000431.1:0-1655 GCA_038247145.1 Solirubrobacterales bacterium
AAGATCCGCTAGGCGATCAGGACCTGCAGCTTGCCCTCAACCTCTGTTATGAGCTCCACTACCTCTCGTTCAGAGGTGTCAAGACGGCCTGGGAGTGGGAATCCGGAATGATTGAGCTCCGATGTGAGCTCGAACCGGTTTTCACCAGGGGTATTGGCCGCGAAATCGAACCCGGACCTGAAATCAGGCCGGATGAGATCGGCAGCTGTCTGCTCAGTCTCAAGCCCGACCCGGTAGCCGGAAGCCTGGTCGAGCACCTGTCAGGCGAAACCGACCTGAACCAGACCAGAGATCTGTTGATCCACCGTTCTCCGATTCGGCTGCGCCAGTCCGATCCCTGCGGCTGGACGATGGCCCGACTCCGCGGCCGGCCACGGAGAGCGCTTGCCAGACTGCTGAAGGACGCGGTTCCCGGGCGGTCGCTGTACGCGAGAACCATACGCTCGATGGGCCTCGACGATCGCGACGGTGCCTATCTCGATCTATTGCCGGGAAGCACTCTGGCCGAAGTCAACCTGATCTCCTTCCTCGGACTCCACAGAAGGGCTCGCGGAGCGATGTTCGACCAGATCGCCATGCGGGAGATCCTCGCCCCCGCCGAAGATCGTGCCAGCGCAACAGCGATGCGCCGTCTCGGACTGGGCGACGAGGCCTCGGCCTACTTCGAAGAATCGACCTCCAGGTCTGAAAAACTGCGATCGGCGGCAGTGTCCGATTTGGCCGAGGGCCAGGCCCGTATTGATCCGAGCCTGGCGCCGGACATCATCCTCGGGGCCAAGTCGCTGCTGGCCGTGCAGAAGCGTCTGGTCCGGCGAGTGATGGATCGCTGGCAGGAAGGTGCCTCTTCGCTGCTCGCCGAGCGTCCGCTCCGCCATCCGGGCTGAGTCCGTCCGTTTACCCGGCACCCGGCCGGGGTAGGCGTAAGGGGCACGACTATCTGAAAGGAGACCACCGAGATGACCGAGGATCACGGACCGAGCATCAAGGACGACGAGCTCTACGAGAAGCTCCGCGACGAGGGCGACAGCAAGGGGAAGGCAGCCCGCATCGCCAATGCCAAAGCCGGTGGCGAGGATGTCTCGTCAAAGGGCGGAAGGGCCGATGACTACGAGGACCGCACCGCCGATGAACTCCGCGACAGGGCTGCCGAGCTCGAAATCGAGGGCCGCTCGGAGATGGACAGGCAGGAGCTGATCTCTGCCCTCCGGGATCACTGAGCAAGTGGGCGAAGGCGACTCCAGCCGGAGCGCTACGGCGGGTGACGAGCCACCGGAAGCTCGCGACGAGAGTCAGGAAGAGCGGCTCGACCGCAACCTCGGCGAATTGCTCCAGGAACTTCGAATCGCCCTGCCCGGGGTACAGGTGCTGTTCGCCTTTCTGCTGGCGGTACCGTTCCAGCAGAACTTCAGCGAAACCACCGACTTCCAGCGCAACGCCTACTTCGCCACGCTGCTATTCACCACGGTGTCCACGGCGCTGCTGATCGCGCCCACGGCTTATCATCGCGTCACGTTCCGTCGGCAGCAAAAGGAAGATCTGGTGACCCTCGGCAACCGCCTGACCCTGGCCGGCCTGGCATCGCTCGGTCTGGCGATGGCCGGAGCCATCCTGCTGATCACCGACTTCCTGTACTCACCCCTGACCGCTGCCATCGC
>JBBRVF010000432.1:0-1654 GCA_038247145.1 Solirubrobacterales bacterium
AAGGCCGAGCGCGACCAGTCCGCTGTCGACCAGGCGCTGGAGCACCTGACCAACGCCGCCGCAAGCGGTGAAGGAAACCTGCTCGACCTCGGGGTCAAGGCTGCCAGAGCCCATGCGACGGTCGGAGAGATCAGCTACGCCCTCGAAAAGGAGTACGGTCGCCATTCGGCCGAGATCCGCTCGATCGCGGGCGTCTACCAGCAGGAGGTCGGAGTGAACTCGGAATCGTTCTCGAGGACCAAGGAACTCGTGCTTGAGTTCGAGAAAGCCGAAGGTCGCAGGCCTCGAATCCTGGTCGCCAAGATGGGTCAGGACGGTCATGACCGCGGCCAGAAGGTGATCGCCACCGCTTTCGCCGACATCGGCTTCGACGTCGACATCGGCCCGCTGTTCCAGACCCCGGAAGAGGTCGCCCGCCAGGCGGTCGAAGCCGACGTCCATGCAGTCGGCGCCAGCTCGCTCGCCGCGGGCCACCTGACCCTCGTGCCGGCGCTTCGAAAAGCGCTCGACGAAGCCGGGCGCGAGGAGACCGCGATCGTGGTCGGCGGCGTGATCCCGCCGGTGGACTTCGAGCCGCTGCGGGAGGCCGGTGCCGACCTGATCTTCCCGCCCGGGACGGTGATCGGCGAAGCGGCCGCCGAGTTGCTGGCGCTGCTGATCGAGAACCTCGGACTGGACATCGAAACCGGCGCCGCCGCCGACGCCTGATGTCCGAACGCGCTTCGGTCGAGGAGCTGAAGCGGGGGGTCGTCTCCGGCGACCGCGCCGCGCTCTCCCGGGCGATCACCCTGGCCGAGAGCCGCCGGGCAGACGACCAGGAGCAGGCCCAGGAGCTGATCGCCGAGCTGCTTCCGCGGACCGGCAGCGCCCGTCGCGTCGGCCTGACCGGAGTCCCGGGGGTCGGAAAGTCCACCGTGATCGAGTCGCTCGGCCTGTGGCTGATCGAGCAGGGCCACAAGGTCGCCGTGCTGGTGGTCGACCCGTCGAGTTCGAGGACCGGCGGGTCGATCCTCGGCGACAAGACCCGCATGCAGGAGCTCAGCATGCATGAGCATGCCTACATCCGACCCTCGCCGACCGGTGGAGTTCTCGGCGGCGTCGCCCGCAAGACGCGCGAAGCGATGCTGCTCTGCGAAGCGGCGGGTTTCGACGTGGTGATCGTCGAGTCGGTCGGCGTCGGCCAGTCCGAGGCCGAGCTGGCCGAACTGGTCGACTGCCTCTGCCTGCTGCTGGTTCCGGGGGCCGGCGACGAACTTCAGGGAATCAAGCGCGGCATCATGGAGCTGGCCGACCTGGTCGTGGTGAACAAGGCAGACGGCGACCGCATCCCCTTGGCCAAGAGGGCCCGTGGGGACTACCGCCACGCGCTTCGAATGCTGCCGCCCTCCACGCCCGGCTGGGAGACTCCAGTCCAGCTGGCCTCGGCCACCGAAGGCACCGGACTGGCCGAGGTCTGGGAGACGATCGAAGAGCACCGCGCCCTGCTCGAAGAGACCGGCCTGCTCGAAGAGCGCCGTCTGCGCCAGCAGCAGAAGTGGCTTTCTTCGATGATCGAAGAGGCGGTCCTGAACGCCTTCCACGATCGCCCCGGAGTCAACGGGGCGATTTCCGAAGCCGAACGCTCGGTCGCCGAGGAGGAACTGACCGTCCCCCA
>JBBRVF010000433.1:0-1651 GCA_038247145.1 Solirubrobacterales bacterium
CCAGCACGGCCAGCAGCAGGCCGGCGTACTCGTTCGAGGTGATCGAGGTTCCGTCGCGGTTCTGTGAGGGTTTCTCCGTAGGCACCCGGCCAGCATAATGAGGCTGCCGCAGCCGGAGCGGTAGCCGAAACGAAGCGAGCGAGACGGAGGAGCGATGACTGAGCGCAAAGCAGCAAGTGAATTAACCCGCGAGATAAATGGTCGACTACTTGCGGAGCTGCCCTTCGAAGACGAGCGCGATTTCGAGGAGGCGAGCCGCGGCTTCGTTGCGCCACTGGCCGACGGCCATGTGCTGAAGCCCGACGGCGACTTCGTTTTCGACCCGGCCCGGCTCGACTTCGTCAAGGGCCGGGAGCAGGCGCCCGAAACGGTCAACCCGAGCCTCTGGCGTCAGGCCAGGCTTATCGCCGAAGGCGGCCTGTTCAAGGTCTGCGAGCGCATCTACCAGGTTCGCGGATACGACATCTCGAACCTGACCGTGATTGAAGGAGACAGCGGCATCATCGTGGTCGACCCGCTGATCTCGGTCGAGACTGCGAAGGCCGCACTCGACCTCTACTTCGAGCACAGGCCGAAGAAACCGGTAATCGCGGTGATCCACTCCCACAGTCATGTCGACCACTACGGCGGCGTCAGAGGCGTGGTCGACGAGGCCGACGTCAGGTCCGGCAAGGTGATGGTCGTTGCTCCCGAGGGCTTCCTCGAGGCGGCGGTGTCGGAGAACGTTTTGGCCGGCAACGCGATGAGCCGGCGGGCGATGTACCAGTTCGGGCCGCTGCTGGCCCCCGATGAGCAGGGCACCGTCGGCACCGGCCTCGGTACCGGGATATCGCTGGGCACGATCACGCTGATCGATCCGACCCACCTGATCACCGAAGACGGCCAGCGAATGGTCATCGACGGGCTTACCTTCGAGTTCATGCCGACTCCCGACACCGAAGCACCGGCCGAAATGCACTGGTACATCGAGGAGCTGCGGGCGCTGACCGCGGCCGAGAACTGCGTCCACACCATGCACAACACCTACCCGATCCGGGGCGCCCAGGTCCGTGATCCGCAGGCCTGGTCGATGTACCTGAACGAGACGATCGAGCGCTGGGGAAAAGAAGCCGAAGTCATGTACGGCATGCATCACTGGCCGTCCTGGGGCAGCGAGCGCATTGTCGAGATGCTGAGCAAGGGCCGCGATGCTTACCGCTACATCAACGATCAGACCCTGCGGCTGGCCAACCACGGCCAGACTGCGGTCGAGATCGCCGAGGAGGTCAGGCTGCCCGACTCCCTGGCCCGGCACTGGGCCGTGCGTGACTACTACGGCACGATCAGCCACAACGTCAAGGCGACCTACACCCGGTACCTGGGCTGGTACGACGGTAATCCGGCCAACCTCGAGCCGCTGCCGCCGGTCGAGGTCGCGCAGAAGTATCTCGCCTACATGGGCGGCGCACAGGCGGTGACCGAGCGGGCTCGTGGCTGCCTCGAAGCCGGTGAGTACCGCTGGGTGGCCGAGGTGATGAAGCATGTCGTTTTCGCCGACCCTTCCGACCAGGCCGCGCGCGAGCTCGCTGCCGACGCCATGGAACAGCTTGCTTACCAGGCCGAATCGTCGACCTGGCGAAACGCCTACCTGACCGGCGCCCAGGAGCTGCGC
>JBBRVF010000434.1:0-1645 GCA_038247145.1 Solirubrobacterales bacterium
AGCAATCTCGGGCCGGTCGCCGCCACCGACGTGACCGTGGTCGACCAGCTCCCCAAGGGAGCGAAGCTGGTTTCCGCGACTTCGACCGCCGGGAACTGCGCCAGCACCGGGCAAAAGGTCACTTGCAGGCTCGGCAACATCGCGATGGGCACCTACACTGAGGACAGCAGCGTGACCACTACGATCACGGTCATTCTGAACCGGGCCGGGACCGTCACCAACACGGCTACCGTGAGCTCTGACGAGAAGGATTCGGTCAAGGCGAACAATCAGGCATCGGTGAAGACCAAGGTCATCGGCCCCAAGCCGGCACCGGCCTGCCGTGGTGTCGCCGCGACGATCATCGGCACCGCCGGGGCGGACCAGCTGGTCGGAACTCCGGGACGGGACATCGTCGCTTCGTTCGCAGGGAACGACTCGATCAAAACGTTCTCCGGACGCGACCTCGTCTGCGCGGGCAGGGGCAACGATTATGTCCTCGCCGGGGCCGACAACGACCGGGTTTTCGGCAGTGACGGGCGTGACCGCCTGATCGGGCGTGGTGGCAACGACCTGCTCAAGGGCAACGCCGGTAACGACGTGCTGAGGGGCAATCGGGGCAGAGACCGCCTTCGTGGTGGATTCGGCTTCGATCTGTGCCGCGGCGGAGCGGATCTCGACTCGCTCTTCAGCTGCGAGCGCTAGAGCTCACGCCCCGAAGTGTTGGACCAACGGCGGGCCGACCAGGACGATGCTTCCTCCGGGGGGCAGTCCTGCGATCGGCGGGGTCGCGCGCGCTACGCAGAGTCGCTCCCAACACATGCCTAGTTCACGCCCCCCAGTACTGCCTATTCGCAGCCTTGAGCGGTGAAGCCAGCCTGATCGGCACCGGGGCTTGGTGATGCATAATTCAGATCCTGAAAGTGATGCATGTTTCGGTTCCTCTTGACACATGTCGTCGCCATCGGCCCTCTCTGAACGGCTTCATCAAGCCGTGGTACCGAGATCGAATACCCGGCCGGATTCGAACCGGCGACCTTCGGGTTATGAGCCCGGAGGACGCGGTCAATATGGTCAGCCCGACACGGCAGCAACCTACGGATCGGAGCCAGGCAGCTTGAGCAACGCAAGAAGATCTATACCCCTCTCGATCCTCGACCTCGCCGCGGTCGGTCGCGGGGAGAGCATCGCCGAGAGCTTTGCTGGCAGCGTCGAGCTGGCCCGGGTCGCCGAGCGGACCGGGTACCGGAGGGTCTGGTACGCCGAGCACCACAACATTTCCTCGATCGCCTCCTCGGCAACCGCGGTACTGATCGCCCATATCGCCGCCCACACGGAGACGATCCGCCTGGGCTCTGGCGGCATCATGCTGCCGAACCATTCGCCAATGCTGATTGCGGAGCAGTTCGGCACTCTTGCCACCCTTCACCCCGGCCGCATCGACCTCGGGTTGGGCCGGGCGCCGGGAAGCGACCAGGCGACTGCCTATGCGCTGCGACGGGATCCTGCTGCTGCCGAGTCCTTCCCCAGTGACGTGGTCGAACTTCAGGGACTGCTCGGCGACGAGAGCCCGATCCCCGGAGTCAAGGCGATCCCGGGCAAAGGCACGCATGTACCGCTCTACATGCTCGGCTCCTCACTGTTCGGCGCCCAGCTCGCCGCCCAG
>JBBRVF010000435.1:0-1639 GCA_038247145.1 Solirubrobacterales bacterium
ACTCTCCCCGCCCCCGAATTCTCGCCGCCGAATACCGACCCGATCGTCAAGCTGTCCCGGGCCGAGCTGGCCAAGAGGGTCACCGAACGCCGGGGAAACAACGTGCCTCGCTACAGGAACGGCAAAGGCAAGGTGGCGCCGTACAGCATCGGCGACCAGTGGTGTGTCGCATTTACGACCTGGGTCTGGAAGCGAGCCGGCTTCGACGACTACCTGGGGACGAACTATCTGCGGCGCTCACGGGACGGCAGCAGCGTGGCTATTCAGGTGACCGACATGACCCGCTGGGCCCGTCGCAACGGGTACTTTTCCTACCGCGCCATGCCGGGCTTCGCCGTGGTCTACGGAGGCCGGCACATGGGGATCGTGCGAAAGGTCGACCGCGGTGGCCGGGCCGTACTCTCGATCGAAGGAAACAAGTCAGACGGGGTGAGGCCGGTCAAGGTGCCGATGGACGAGGTAACCGGCTACATAAGTCCCTTCCCGATCTTCCCGGCACAGGCCGTCTCGCGCAGCTCGATTTACGCCGACGTCGACTGACGTCGGCCGTAGCTGCGACTGGCCCTTGCGCTCCCGCGCCACCGTCCGGCTTCTGTTAGGTTGCCCTAACTCTTGTCCGGTAAAAGTGAGAAAATCGAGATTGCGCGTCCGCCCGATACCGATGATGCGGACCGCTTCTGCGATCAGGCCACCGGCCGGCGCTGGAAGCTGCCGGTTTCCGCCCGTCTGACCTGGTACCTGCTCGGATTCGGCATAATTTCAGGCCTCGTCTACCTGATGGCCACCGGCAGCACCGGCCCCGCCGATCCGTCGGAGGCGACCCGCGGGGAGATGAGCCACGCCACCGCCGTCTTCAACTCCTCGATGATCGTCTTCCGGGAGGGCCTCGAGGCCGTGCTCATCCTCGCTGCCGTCACCGCGAGCTTCAGGGGCGCGAACATCCAGCATCGCCGCCCGGTTCTGGCCGGCGCCCTGGTCGCCTTCGGAGCTTCGATCATCACCTGGGTTGCCGCCGGCGCGGTACTCCAGCAGTTCTCCGGGCTCGGCATGCGGCTCGAGGCGATCACCGGCTTCGTCGCGATCATCGTCCTGCTGATCGTCCTCAACTGGTTCGTGCACAAGGTCTACTGGTCCGGCTGGATCGCCAAGCACAACCGCCGCCGCAAGGAAGTCATGGGCGGTGCCGGAGTCGGTGTGCTGATCGGTCTGGTCGCCCTCGGCTTCACCAGCGTCTACCGCGAAGGCTTCGAGACCGTGCTCTTCCTGCAGAACCTGAGGGTCACGGTCGGCTCCTCGGTTGTGCTGGAAGGAGTGGCGATCGGCCTGGCCTTGACCGCCGTGGCCGGCACCTTCGTCTTCATCCTCCAGCGCAAACTGCCCTACAAGAAGATGCTGATCGCCACCGGAGTGATGATCGGATTCGTTCTGGTCGTGATGATCGGCGGTACCGCCGCGACCTTCCAGGACCTCGGCTGGCTGCCGAAACACGAACTCGGCGCCGATGTCATCCCCGGCTGGGTCGGAGCCTGGTTCGAGGTCTACCCGACCTGGGAGACGATCGGGGCGCAGGTCCTCGCAGCGGCCTTCGTGATCGGCAGCTACTACGCCGCCGAGCACATCAAGGTGCGCCGCCCGGCCA
>JBBRVF010000436.1:0-1609 GCA_038247145.1 Solirubrobacterales bacterium
CCGAGTTCCCCACCTGGAGGGCCGGCGACCGCAAGGGCAGCTGGCAGGTCGATGTCGCGGCCCTGCGGGGTCAATCGATTGAAGAGGACCTCGGGCTGCGCGACTTCACGGTCGGGGCGATGGCGGTGAGCCTCGAAGACGGCGGTGGTCTCGACCCGACCTGTGGCATGGGTGACCTGTCGAGTGGAGTCATCCGGGTCGCCGGTCCCGACTCCTTCTCCGACGATCCTCTCCGGCTGATGAGGGCTGCTCGACTTGCCGCCCAGTTCGGCTGGAACATCGACCCCGGAACCCTCGAGCTGGGTCTGGCTACGGCACCGCGGGCAGCCGAGCCCGCGGGAGAGCGCATCCTCAGCGAGCTCAGTCTGTTGGTCGCATCGCGGGACCCGGTTGCCGGCCTGGCCGCGATGGAGGGCCTCGGCCTTTTCGACACGCTGTTTCCCGAGGTCGGTGGGATGCGCGGCGTGGTCCAGGGCCCCAATCACCACCTCGACGTCTACGGCCATACGGTTGAAGTGCTCGAAGGGGTGCTGAGGATCGAATCGGAACTCGACCGCTTCGTCGGGGAGGGCGCCGTTGAGGTAAACCAGCTGCTGGATCGACCGCTGGCCGACGGGGTCAGCCGCTCGACCGGCCTGCGCCTGGCCGCGATCTTTCACGACTGCGCCAAGCCCGTCACACGCAAGGAGGTGGACGGCCTGGTCAGCTTCCGCGGTCACGATCGGGAAGGTGCCGAGGCCGTGCTGGCGGTCTTCTCCAGGTTGAAGACGAGCCGGCGACTGGCCGGCTACGTCGCCGATCTGACCCGCAACCATCTGATCCTCGGCTTCATGGTCCCGGAGCGACCGCTCTCCAGGCGGCAGGTTTACGAGTACCTGAAGCGGACCGACCCATACTCGGTCGACGTGACCCTGCTCACCGTCGCCGACCGCCTGGCCGCCCGCGGAACCAGCTCGATCGCCGGACGGGAGATGGTAGCCGGCCATCTCGAGCTGGCAAGCGAGATGGTCGCCGAGGCCCTGTCCTGGGAGAGCGGGGGGCCGCCGGAGCAGTTCCTTCCGGGGGATGAACTCGCTCGAAGGATCGGAATCGAACCCGGACCGGAGCTCGGCCGGGTCATCGACGAGCTCGAGGCGGCCCGCTTTGCCGGCGATATCTCTTCTGCAAGCGAAGCTGTCGAATGGGCGCGAGGCTTCCTGAAATCCGCATGAGTAGTACGCTCACTCGTCGCATGGGTAAAGAAGAAAAGATCGAGATGGAGGGTGAAATCACCGAAGCCCTCCCGAATACGATGTTCCGGGTCAAGCTGGACAACGACCACGAGGTTCTCGGCCACATCTCCGGCAAGATGCGCCGCCACTACATCCGCATCCTGCCCGGAGACCGGGTCAAGATCGAGCTTTCGCCCTACGACCTGACCCGCGGCCGGATCACCTACCGCTACAAATAGGCCGTCGCGGCGCAACCATTCAGCCGCCGCCGTGTTGTTGATTGTGATGCCTAACACCTCACTCACATCCTCCTCACACTCTTCAGTCGCAGCTCGAGCGGCGTTTTCCGCTCTGCTCGTGGCGATCGTCGCCGTCTTCACCCTGCTCGCGATCCCGCC
>JBBRVF010000437.1:0-1607 GCA_038247145.1 Solirubrobacterales bacterium
AAGGTAGGAGGAGTGCTCGCAGAGCTGCTCGATCGGGATGCCGCGGTGTTCTAGGATGCCGACCTCGCCGTCGATGAAGGTGACTGCCGAGCGGCAGGAGGCGGTATTGGTGAAGGCCGGGTCGTAGGCCATCATGCCGAAGTCGTCTTCGCGGACCTTGATCTGGCGGAGGTCCATGGCGCGGATGGTGTCGTCTTCGATCGGCAGCTCGTAGCTGCGGCCGGTGCGGTTGTCGGTGACTGTCAGCGACTCATTCGAGTCGGGCCCCGTAACGTCGCTTTCCGCCTTTTCTTCAGTCTTTTCTTCGGTCCCCATCAAGATCTCCTCGAGTTTCTGCGCCCTTGTTTTCTACAGCGCCCAGTATCGCACTTTGCCCGCAGCAGCCCGCCCTGAAACCAGTCAGGAACCGTCAGCCCCGAAATCGGTCATCGCGCGAAGCGCCTCCATCCGCGAGTCGATCTCTTCACGACTCAGCCGGGCGATCCTCTCGGTTCCGAACTCCTCGACGTTGAACGAGGCCAGGACGGTGCCGTAACCCATCGCCCGTCGCAGGGCGAGTTCGTCGATCGCGCCGGCCTCGCCGTCGAGGTATCCGAGAAAGCCGCCGGCGAAGTGGTCCCCGGCGCCGGTCGGGTCACGTACGTCCTCCAGCGGAAATCCGGGAAGCGCGAAGAAGCCGTTCGGCGTGAACAGGGCGGCGCCGTACTCGCCCTGCTTGGCGATCACCGCGCGCGGACCCATCTCCATCACCGCCCGGGCGGCTCGGGCCAGGTTGGGCTGGTCGGTCAGCTGCCTGATCTCGGCATCGTTGATCAGCACGCAGTCGACTTCGGAGATCGCCTGGCAGAGCGAGTCCCTGGCGGTGTCGATCCACAGGTTCATCGAGTCGAGGGCGGTGAAGCGGGCCCCCTGGCACTGCGCTCTGACCCGTCGCTGGAGGTCCGGTTGGATATTGGCCAGGAAGAGCATGTCGGCGGAGGAAGAGGCCTGCGACAGCTTCGGGTCGAAGTCGCCGAAGACGTTCAGCCGGGTGTCGTCGGTATGGGCCGTATTCAGGTCGTACTCGTAGTGGCCTTTCCAGAAGAAGGTCTCGGCGCCCGGCACATGCTCGATGTCTTCGGTGATCACGCCGCGTCCTTCAAGCACCGAGAGCTCGGTCTCGGTGAAGTCGTCCCCCACCGGTCCGACCACCCTGACGTCGGTGAAGAAACTGGCTGCGAGGGAGAAGTGGACCGCGGAGCCGCCGAGCATGCGTTCACGCGCCCCGAACGGGGTGGAAACAGCGTCAAAGGCGATCGAGCCGACTACGGTCAGCGACAAAGGGGTCCCTTTCGGTGGCAATGGCAGACCCCGCCATCCTACGGACATTCGGAATGCGAGAATGAACCGGTGAAAGCAATCCAGATAAGTGAGTTCGGCGGCCCGGAGGTTCTCGAAACGGTCGTACTTCCGGATCCGGAACCCGGTGACGGGGAGGCGCTGGTAACGGTCAGCCGGACCGGTGTCAACTTCGCCGATACCCACGCCTCGAAGAACAACTACCTGGCGAAGCAGGAACTGCCCTTCGTGCCGGGGGCCGAGCTGGCCGGGGTGACCGGGGACGGCCG
>JBBRVF010000438.1:0-1606 GCA_038247145.1 Solirubrobacterales bacterium
GTGCTCACCGCCTCCCGGCGGATCGTCGGTCGAGCGAGGAGTGTCGGGTTGGGGAGGAGCTCACGCGCCAGCGAATCGAGCCGGCCCAGGTGGTTGCCGGCCTCGATCGCTCGGTTCCAGACCGCAGGAGCCAGGTCGATCGTCTCGGGTAGCGGATCAGGCACGAAGGCGACGTGATCGACGCTCTGGCCGCTCTCGACCACGGTGATCGGCTCGAGGTGACCCACCGGCGACCTAGCGAAGCGCGCGTCCTGCACGAATCTCAAGTCTAGTACGTTTTACTTGAATTTCGTTGGTGGAATCTCAAGCCGGTCCCACCCGTACAGCCCACTTCTCAAGTTGTTGGCCAACCACTTGACAACTGGCCTGTGAATATCAAGCCGACGGATCCGGTCACGCAAGATCACCGGGCCTGGGGCCCTCTCAGAGCATCGGGACGACGTCGATCCCGGCCACCGACCAGATGAAGGCCGCGTGGTTCTTGATTGCCTCGGACTCGACGACCGCCACCGATGGTTCCCCTCGCTACGCCGAAACGCCGGACAGACCGGTGTCCCGCGAGCGTGACACTACGCCGCTGACCGGCCGGGCGGAGCCGGTGAAGAACTTCTCCTGGAGGGGTTGCGTCCTGTTTGAGAACCATCTATAGTTCAGAACAGATGTTCGTTCCTCTCGACACCTCGACGCTCTTGGAAGAGCTCACCCGGACCGACCCGGACTCCCTGGTGGACCGGGCCCGGGACCTCGCGGCGCGGCGGGCGGTGATCGACGCCGAAGAGGCCGAGCTCCTCGCCACCGTGGAAGGGCTGCGGGCCGGGGGATCGGACTGGTTCCGGGACCCGGGCGCCTGGGTACGGGTCACCACCGGGATCGCCGGTCACAGCGCCCGCACCCGCCTCAAGGCCGCCCGCGCCCTCGCCGTGCTGCCCGCCGTGCTCGAAGCCCTACGGGAAGGGCGGATCACCTTTGACCACGTCCGGGTCATCGCCGACCAGGCCGACTCCCCCAACCGCGACAACCTGCTCGAAGACATCACCGAGATCCTCGGCTGGGCCCAGACCCGCTCCGCGGATGACTTCCGGGACGCGGTGGCCGGCTGGGCCCGGGACCTCGACGAACGCCGCGAAGCCGCCATGACCGACCACCAACGCCAGATGCGGCGCCGCAAGGTCACCCGGTCCCGGACCAAGGACGGGCTACGCCGCACCACCCTGGACCTCGACGACGAGACCGACGCCATCGTCTACGGCGCCGTACGCGACATCGTGAGCGAGATGCTCCGCGCCGAGAAGAAAGCCGACCTGCGGCCCGAGACCCGCCGAGCCACCCCCCAGATCTGGGCCGACGCCTTCGGTGAGCTCGCCCGCCGCTCCCGCGGCGCCGATGTCATCACCAAACACAAGGCCCGGCCGGCGATCCTGGCCCTGACCGAGATGTCGGTCCTGTGGGACCAACTCAAGGTCAAGGGGTTCTGTGAGCTCGCCGATGGCACCAAGCTCACCTCCCGCCAGATCCGCCGCATGGCCTGCGAAGCCGACATCATCCCCATGGTCCTCGACACCAACGGCGTCTGCCTCGACATGGGCGACGCCTTCCGCCTCGCCAC
>JBBRVF010000439.1:0-1586 GCA_038247145.1 Solirubrobacterales bacterium
CTGGACCACCTCGATCAGGGCAGCCATGCGCTCCTTCTTGACCGGATGAGGGATCTGGCCTTCCATCTCAGCGGCCGGAGTGCCACGACGCGGCGAATAGATGAAGGTGAAAGCGCCGTCGTAGCCGACCTCTTCGGCCACCTCGAGGGTCTCGGTAAAGTCGGCGTCGGTCTCTCCGGGAAAGCCGACGATGATGTCGGTGGTGATCGAACTGTCGGGCAGCGACTCGCGGATCATCGCCACACGATCCATGTAGCGCTCGCGGCCGTAGGTGCGCCTCATGCTCTTCAGGATCCTGCTGGAACCCGACTGGAGCGGCAGGTGGATGTGCTCGCAGAGCGCCCCGAGTTCGGCGTGGGCGGCGATCACGTCTTCGCGCATGTCCTTCGGGTGGGGGCTGGTATAGCGAATCCGGTCGATCCCGTCGACTCCGTCAACCAGGCGCAGCAGGTCGGAGAACCGGATCTTTTCTTCCGGCGGCAGGTCGCGCCCGTAGCTGTTGACGTTCTGCCCGAGCAGGGTCACCTCTCGGACCCCGTCCGCTGCGAGCCTGGTCGTCTCCTCGAGCAGATCGGCCGGACGCCGGCTCTGCTCACGACCACGGGTCGAAGGCACTATGCAGTAGGAACAGACGCAGTTGCAGCCCTGGGAGATCTGCAGCCAGCCCTGGAAGGGACGGGCACGCTGGGCCGGCAGGTCGCCGGAGAACTCTTCGAACTCGAAGTACCCCTGGGCGCCAAGCGAGTCGGAGTTGAGGAACTCTGCCAGTCGGTGGATCTGGCCCGGGCCGAAAGCCACATCGACGAACGGAAAGCGGCGGAAGACCTCCTCCTTGACCGACTGTGCCCAGCAACCGCCGACACCGACAATGCGCTCCGGGTCCTCGCTCTTCAGGCGCTTGGCTTCACCGAGGTGGGAGATAAAACGATTGTCGGCGTTCTCCCGGATCGAGCAGGTGTTGAACAGAATCAGGTCGGCCTGGTCACGCTGCTCGACCTCGGAGTAGCCGAGCGAGCTGAGCATGCCTTTCATGCGCTCGGAGTCGTGCTGGTTCATCTGGCAGCCGAACGTTGTTACGTGGAAGCGCTTCATCGGCCCTCAGGTTATCCGCCGGAGAGCGGCAGCCCGGATCAGGCGGTGGGAGTTATGCGCAGCGGGGCGACCGAAGCTTCTTCGCCGATCACTTCTTTGCTGTGCTCTTCGCGCTCTTTCGCCTCTTCGACCGACAGCTCGACCGCGAAAAACCCAGTGCCGACGACCATGACGAAGGCAATGCCGAAGAGCCCGATCATCGTCCTGCGGTCGGGGAAGTTCTCCGAGCGCAGGCCGATAATGCTGACCACGACGGCCAGAACAGCCAGTCCGATCCCGAACAAGAGAAATAGGTTCTTGATCTCCATCTGGCGGCAATCCTAGCGCCTTGCGCGGGGGAAGTGCCGGTTGATCCCGTGCGGCGACGGTCAGTGGGCAACGCGGGTCGAGCGCAGCTCCCTGATGACCGTGATCTTCACCTGTCCCGGGTATTCCATCTCCCGCTCGATAGCGGTTGCGATCTCATGCGAGAGCACCGCCACCGCCTGGTCGTC
>JBBRVF010000440.1:0-1585 GCA_038247145.1 Solirubrobacterales bacterium
ACGGGGTTGAACGGGTCCTTTTCCCCGTCGCCGTTGGCGTCGACCCCGTAGGCGCCCCAGGTCGGGGGCATGAACTGCATCCAGCCGAGTGCCCCGGCCGTGGAGACTCCGAGGTTGGTCCCGAAGCCGGTCTCGATCCGGTTGATCGCGGCCAGCACCTGCCAGGGGATGCCGTACTCGCTGCCACAGGCCTGGTAGATCGGCAGCAGGAAGGGCGGGATCTCGAAGTTGTTGATCAGGAAGTTGGGAACGGTCAGCGGGCTGGCGGCCAGCGGGTCCGCCGGAATGTCAGCGGTGTCGTCCGGCGAGACCCCGCCGCTCAGGCTCGGGTCTTCTTCGATGAACTGGGGCTCGCGGGCCGGGGTGGAAGGGTTGTCGCCACCGGCGGGAGCGCCTCCCGACTCCGGTGCCGCACCGCCCGAGGGAGAGTTCGGCGCCGGCGTGTTCTGAGGCGGTTTGTTCGAGACCGGCGCAGGTACCGGTGCCGGGTCGGGAGCCGGGGCCGGCTCGCCGGTGGCCGGGGCGCAGGACTGGTCGCCCGGTGCGCAGGAGTTCGTCGCCGGGGTAGAGAGCACCGTTGCGCGGCCGGGCGCCGGAGGTCCTGACGGTTCCGCCGCGGCGGCGGGAAAGGCTGTCCACATCGCGAAAAAGAGCAGCGCCGGAAGGGTCGCTGAAATTGCAACCGAACGATTCCGGCGTGTCGACTGAAAGCCCTGTGCCACGTGGTGGTTCCCAACTAAAACAGACACGGCCGACACTCTCCCGAGATGCGGCCCGTAAACCGTATCGCAGAAGGGAAACGGACAACCCGACCGCAGGCCGCATGGGCGCGTCCGGCCGACCCTGAACTAGCATGGTCCGCATGTCCGAAGATGAAGATGGAATCAGGAACCGTGTCCAGTCAGCCGGCGAGAAGGCAGCGGCCGATATCGCCCAGGCCCTGATCAGCAGCCCTGCCTTTGGCCAGGTAGTTTCGGCTGTCGTAGTCGCGAGGGAGAAAGCGGGCGAAGCCCAGCGGGCGGCGATGGGCGCACTCAACGTGTCCTCGCAGGACGAGGCCGATCGGCTCGAACGCCGCCTGCGGGTGCTCTCGGAGAGGCTCGAGGAGTCCGAGGACCGGCTCGACCGGGCCCTTGCCGAGGTTCGCGGACTGAATTCTGAAATCGAATCGCTCAAGGCGCCGGCCGCCGGTTCGGCCAAACCGAAGTCGGCGACTCGCAGCTCAGCCGGGTCGGGGAAGGGCCCGGCGAAAACAAAGAAGGCCACAAAGGCCAAAGACTAACCTTCGACTTGAGGGTTAGCTAAGAGGTTTCGCAAGCCTTTCTGCCGAGTTCTTCGGCAACAGGTTTCGCCAGCGGCTCGAAGACCGCCTCGAGCTCGGATTCACCGAGCCGGGCCCCGGCGTTGTCGTCGACGACGACGAGGATCGCCGCCGCCTCGAGCCCGAACCTCTTCGCAACGGCTAGGGTCGCGGCGGTCTGGAGATCCCGCAGCGGGGCGGGCTCGGTTTTCGTCGGTTCTACGTCGAAGCGGGAGGGCAGGTCGTGGCTGCAGACCTCCGACGGCGCGGCGAGCGTGGCCAGGG
>JBBRVF010000441.1:0-1578 GCA_038247145.1 Solirubrobacterales bacterium
CGAGATGGGCGTTCCCCTGGTCCAGACCGCCGGACCCGCCCTTGAGAAAAAGGGTGACGTCGCCGCCTTCCTGACCTCTCTCGAACCGGGCAGCGTCTTTTTTATCGACGAGATCCACCGCCTCGGACGGGCGGTCGAGGAGACGCTCTACCCGGCGATGGAAGACGGAGAGCTACCGGTGGTTCTCGGCCAGGGGGCCGGCGCCCGCACGGTGACCCTGCCGCTGCCGCCCTTCACGCTGATCGGGGCGACGACCAGGAGCGGCCTGTTGACCACGCCGCTCAGGGACCGCTTCGGTGTTTCGCACCGGCTCGAGTACTACTCGCCGGAAGACCTCGCGGTGATCGTCAGCCGCTCTGCCGGCATCCTCGAGGTGGAGATCGACGAAGCCGGTGCCCGCGCGATCGCCGAACGTTCACGAGGAACGCCCCGGGTCGCCAACCGGCTGCTCAAGAGGGTCCGGGACTTCGCAGAGGTCAGGGGGCAGGGGGTGGTCGATTCCGGAATCGCCGCGGCGGCCCTGGAGATGCTCGAGGTGGATCGCGTCGGCCTCGACCGCTCGGACCGGGCCCTGCTCGAGTTGATCGCCAACCGCTTCTCCGGCGGACCGGTCGGACTTTCGACGATCGCCGTGGCGATCGGTGAAGAGACCGATACGATCGAAGACGTGCTCGAGCCCTACCTGCTCCAGCTCGGAATGCTGAAGCGGACCCCCAGGGGGAGGGTGCTCACCCGCACCGCCTTCGAGCACCTCGGCCTCGAGCCGCCCCGAGGCCACGAGCAGCTCTTCTGAGCGAAGCTCGCGCGCCCGACGGCCGGCGTTGAGCCCGCCGGCGCTCAGCCGGCCGGGGCTTCGGCCGGTTCGGCGGCCGGCGCGACCGGTCCGGGGGACTCTGTGGCGTTGCGGGAGTGCATGAACTTGGCGAAGATGCCGCCGGTGATGAACATGAAGGCGCTGTAGACGGCGGCCGGGATCATCAGCTCGTCATTGATCATTCCGGCGACGACGATCGCCACGGTTGCGTTGTGAACACCAAGTTCCAATGCGATGGCGGTGGCCTGGCGGTCATTGAGGCGGCCCAGCTTCGAGGCAGTGAAGCTGACCGTCATCGCAACCACGTTGAGGGTGAGTGCGGCGGCGGCTACGCGGGTGAAGTTTTTCTGGATCAGGTCGAATTCGGAGATCACGGCGCCCACCACAACCAGGACGAAGAGGACCAGCGAGGCGCGAGTCAGCGATGGTCGGATCTTCTCGACCCGCTCGGGTGAACGGGTCCGGACCCAGAGCCCCAGGCTGAGCGGCAGGATCGTGATCAGGAAGGTCCGAAGTACGACACTCCACATGTTCACGTCGTCCAGCGAATTGCCGGCGCCGAAGTGGCTGTTGGCGAGGCCCAGGAAGAGCGGGATCGTGACCACTGCGACGACGCTGGATATGGCCGTCATCGAAATCGAGAGGGCGGTCTCGCCCTTTGCCAGGTGGGTGAACATGTTGGCGAGAGTTCCTCCCGGCGAAGCACCCAGCAGGACAAGTCCCAATGCCAGGAGGGGGTCGAGGCTGAACAGTTCGGCGATGCC
>JBBRVF010000442.1:0-1578 GCA_038247145.1 Solirubrobacterales bacterium
AAGGCCGAAGCGATGATCCCGGTCATGCCCAGCGTCACCTTCGTGAACTTCTACTCGATCGCCACCGGCCTCTATCCGCAGCATCACGGCATGGTCGCCAACAATCCCTACGACGCCGGAGCAAAGGAATTTTTCCAGCCCGCCACCGGCCCGAAGGAAGAACGCTGGTGGCAGGGCGAGCCGATCTGGATCACCGCCGAGAAGCAGGGCCTGAGAACCGCGATCATGTTCTGGCTCGGCTCGGAGGTCCCGCATGACGGCATCCGCCCGCAGGTCTGGACCCCTTACCAGCACGAGAAGCCCTATCAGGAGCGCATCGACGAGGTGCTCGCCTGGTATGATGTGCCGGACGCCGGACGACCCCGGTTCGCCGCCGTCTATTTCGACCGCGTCGACACCGTCACCCACTTTACCGGCCCGGACTCCGACGAGGCGAAAGCCGCCGTCACCGAAGTCGATGCCTATGTCGGCCAGCTCATCGCCGGCCTCGCGGCGCGCGGCCTGGGCGACACCACGATCATCGTCGTGTCGGATCACGGCATGGCCTACACGCCGCCGGAGCAGGTCCTTGATGTCGGCGAGTTCATCGACCTTGACCAGCTCGTCGTCACCCAGTTCGTCGGCCCCTATGGCGGCTCGGGCCATCCCTCCTTGCAGAACTACGGCGAAGGCCCGGCGCTCGAAGACGCCCATGACGGCCTGTCGGCGGCCTCAGGACACATCCGCGTCTACCGGCGCGGCGCGATGCCGGAGCATTACCATCTCGATCACCCTACGCGCGGGCCCGACCTCTTCGCCGTCGCAGATCCCGGTTGGCTGATGCGCAGCGCCGATGTCGGCGGCTGGCGCCCCCCGATCCCCGGCAATCACGGCTATGACAACCTTGATCCCTCGATGGCCGCCACCTTCGTGGCCGCCGGCCCCGTCTTTCCGGAAGGCGAGGTCGCCGCCCCCTTCGAGAACGTCAACGTCTACAGCCTGATCGCCTGCGCCCTCGGCGTCACCCCGGTGCAGACGGACGGCGATCCATCCGTGGTCGAACGTATCACGAAGGGCCGTTGTCCGGCGGCGGAATGAGGGCGGATCTTCACGGAACCCGGAACCGGCCCGCCTCTATTGCCCGAATTGCCAGGAGGCTGCGATCTTGAAGTTGCGGGCCGGTTCGGAGACCCCGGCGAAGACGCGCTCATAGTCTTCGTCGAGGACATTATCTACCCCGGCATCAAACCGCATGCCGTTCGCGAAGGCCGGGCGCCAGGTAGCGAAGAGATCGATGACGGAATAGGCGTCTCTTTCATCTGCGAGGACAAACCCGCCTGCCGGCCCGGCAACCCGCTGTGCGAAATCGGACGCATGCTGGAAGCGTGCCCCGATGCGAGCGTTCCAGTCCGGCAGTTTCACGCCCGCATTCAGCGCGAAGCGGTCCGGGGTAAGCGATCCGAGGTCGGAGCCGTCCGACAGGTCTGTGCCATCGATCGCGGCGAAACTCGCCCGCGCGAAGAAGCGGTCCGATTCATAATGGACCTCCCCTTCGAAGCCTTCCAGCTCTGCCCGGTCGATATTGGCCGAGTTCGATGT
>JBBRVF010000443.1:0-1578 GCA_038247145.1 Solirubrobacterales bacterium
CAAGGTCCGGACCCTGAAGGTGCGCTCCAAGCCGAAGCGCCGCGGGCTCCACTCGGGGAGGAGCCGCTCCTGGAAGAAGGCGATCGTCGAACTCGCCCCCGGTGAATCGATCGAGCTGTTCGAAGGCGCAGCGGTAGAGGGCTAGAAAGAGACTTATGGCAATCAGAAAGACAAAACCGACCAGTCCGGGGCGCCGCTTCGCCACCTATCAGGTGCGCGAGCAGCTCACCGCCACCGAGCCGGAGCGCAAGCTGACCGAAGGTCTGAACAAGACCGGCGGACGCAACGTCAACGGCCGCATCACTTCCCGCCACCGCGGCGGCGGTGCCAAGCGGCGTTACCGCAGGATCGACTTCAAGCGGGTCAAGGACGGTATCCCGGCCAAGGTCGCGACGATCGAGTACGACCCGAACCGCAGCTCCTACATCGCGCTGCTCCATTACGCAGACGGCTTCAAGAGCTACATCCTCGCGCCCTCGCAGAGCAAGGTCGGCGACAGGGTCCAGTCCGGACCCGGATCCGACATCCGCCCCGGAAACTGCCTGCCCCTCGGCGAGATGCCGGTCGGCACTATCGTCCACAACGTCGAGATGAAGGCCGGTCAGGGAGGCAAGCTCGGGCGCTCCGCCGGCACCGCGATCCAGCTGGTCGCGAAGGAGGGTGAGATGGTCACCCTTCGCCTGCCTTCTTCCGAGATGCGCCTGGTCCGGGCCGAATGCCGGGCCACCGTGGGATCGATTTCCAACGCCGAGCACCAGAACGTCAAGATCGGCAAGGCCGGACGCAATCGCCACAAGGGCAAGCGCCCGCAGTCGCGCGGCATCGCCATGAACCCGGTGGACCACCCGCACGGCGGTGGCGAGGCCCACAAGACCCCGGGCGGACACCCGGTGACCCCGTGGGGCAAGCCGACGCTCGGCTACCGCACCCGCAAGAAGGGCAAGCCCTCCGACCGATACATCGTGCGTGGCCGACGCCGCGGCAAGAAGAAGGGCAGATAGACCATGGGTAGATCAACCAAGAAGGGCCCGTACGTCGAGGAACGGCTGATGAGCCGGATCAACGCGATGAACGAAGCCGGAAACAAGCAGCTGATCAAGACCTGGTCGCGTCGCTCGGTCGTCTTCCCCGAGATGGTCGGTCATACGATCGCCGTCCACGACGGCCGCAAGCACGTTCCGGTTTTCATCAGCGAGTCGATGGTCGGTCACAAGCTGGGCGAGTTCGCCCCGACCCGTACCTTCCGCTCCCACACCGGAGGCAAGGACTGATCGTGGCCCGGACCAAGTCCAAAGAAGAGCTCCTGCTCGTGCGCGCCAGCGCCAAGTACGTGCGCGTCGCCCCGCGCAAGGCCCGGCTGATCGCCGACCAGGTCCGCGGCAAGCACATCGACGACGCCCGCTCGCTGCTCCAGTTTTCTCCCCGGACGGCCGCTGACGACATCGCCAAAGCAGAGTGGGCGCTCGCCGTCTGGGCAGTCGCATCTGGAACCGTTATCGATTCATTGTTCAGTGAGTGGGAACAGACGGTTCAAGACCTGGGCGACGAGTGCAGAGCGGTGCTGCTCAGGTCTGCTTC
>JBBRVF010000444.1:0-1575 GCA_038247145.1 Solirubrobacterales bacterium
CGACCCCGAGAAGTTCGTCGATCTCGTCGTCGCTGAACTCGGGATCGCGGCCTTCGGGTCCGCGGCCGTCCGGATCGCTCATCGGCGACGCTCGACCCAGGTCAGGATGGCCGGCAGGACGATCGCGACCCCGAGCAGCGCGATGCTCAGGTCGAGCACGGCGATCAGACCGAACTCGCGAAGGATGCCGACATCACTGGTGACCAGAGCGGCGAAGCCGGCGATGGCCGTGACCCCCGAGGCCGCGATCGCCATTCCGGTGCGGCCGTAGGCGGTGCGCAGCGCAGCCGCCGGGGCCAGACCGCCGCCCCGGTCCTGGTAATAGCGGGCGGCAAGGATGACGCTGAACTCGGTGGCGATCGCGATCACCATGACCGAAAGGATGGCGGACAGTGGATTGAGCGGGATATCCAGCGAGGCAACGGTCAGCGAAGACCAGCCGCCTGCGACCACGATCGGGACCAGCGGCACGATCACCCGGCGAGGCGAGCGGTAGATCAACAGCAGGACCAGCGCGACAACGATCAGAGCGACCAGGATCAGCAGGTAGCGCGAGGCCGCGAGGGCATCGACCGACTCGGTCACCACCACGGGCAGTCCGGCCAGCTCGGCCGTGAGGCCGGCCGGGGCCTCGGTCGAGTCAGCCACCTGCCGGATGAGTTCGATCGCCTCCGACTGACCGTCGACCGACCCCGAACGCACGATGAACGGGATCTTGGTCTCGGTCGGCGAGTCGTCGGGGCCGAGGCCTCCGGCGACGATCGCCGCCCTTTCGTTCGCCGGCAGGGTCCGCAGCGCTGCCCTGATCTGTTTCGAGTTCAGCCCCTTGCCACCCGAGGGAACGAAGTCCGGAATCGAAGGTCCGGGGCAGAGTTCCGCCCCTTCGCAGGAGACCTGATCCCCGCGCTGGTAGCCGGATTGCACCAAAACCTCGGCCCGCACCCGGTCGAGCCAGCCGACGACCTCGGGGTCGGTCACATCGTCGGCCCTCACGATCAGGTCGATCTCTCCGGTGGAGCCGGTCGCTTCGTCCAGCCGGTTCAGATCAGCGACCGCCGCGTTGCGGCTGGGAAGCAGCTGGCTGACCTCGGTGGCCGGGCTGCCCTGGGTGCTGACCGCCCAACCGCAGGCGGCGATCAGGATGCTGATCAGGAGCAGACGCGACGGAGCGAGAATCGCCAGCGCCATTGCCGATTTGGCCCAGTCCCGGGCGACCGCCGTCGGCTCGAAACGGCCGATCCGCACATCGCCGTCGAGGCCCGGACCTCGCAGCGAGAGCGCGGCAAAGCCGAATAGAAAGGTGACCAGCAGGCAGACCAGCACACCGGCGCCGAGCAGCAGGCCAAACTCAGCCACCAGCGGGAACTGCGAAAGGCCCAGCGAAGCGAAGCCGAAGGCCGTGGCAAGACAGGCGGTGGCGATCATCGGCAGGCCGAGACGGCCGGCGACACGGGCGGCTTCGGTCGAGTCAAGCGATCGGTCTACCTCGTCGAAGCGGGCCTGGATCTGCACCGCGTAGTCCACCGATAGACCGATCAGGATCGGGGCCGCGCCGAGCGCCGCCAGGGAAAGCTC
>JBBRVF010000445.1:0-1571 GCA_038247145.1 Solirubrobacterales bacterium
AGGGGTTCGGCGAGGAAAGCCCCCATGCCGAAGGCGGCAAGTCCTACGCCGTCGTCAACAAGGGTCCGGAAAGCAACGAGGCCTACGCCAAACGCATCCTCGGCGACCTCGCCGGCAGCGGCCCGATTATGGTGTTCAACGACGAGGGGCATCACGCCTACCGGCCAAAACCGCCCGCGACCAGCGAGGAGGAAACGCGGGCCAAGGAAGCGAAGGACGACAACCGGGAGGCCACTATCTGGGTCCAGGGTCTCGACCGGATCAACGCCGCATCGGGCGTCGGCATCAGGCGCTGCATCGACCTCTCGGCGACCCCTTTCTACATCGCTGGCAGCGGCCACCCCGAAGGCGCGCCCTTCCCCTGGATCGTCAGCGACTTCGGGCTGGTCGACGCGATCGAGAGCGGCATCGTCAAGATTCCCCGCCTTCCGGTCAGCGACGCCACCGGCCGCCCGGAGCCGAAGTACTTCCGCCTATGGGCCTGGATCAACGAACAACTCAAGGCTGGGGACCGCCTCCCCGGCAATGCCAAGAAGCCGAAGCCGGAGGCAGTCTGGCGGGAGGCCGAGGGTGCCCTACGAACACTCGCCAGCCAGTGGGTCGAGCAATTCGACGCGATGCAGACCCTGTCGCCGAACCAGGTCCGTATCCCGCCGGTCCTGATCATCGTCTGCGACAACACCGACATCGCCGAGATCTTCTACCGCTTCATCGCCGGCGAGGAGATCGTCTTGGCGGTCGATCTGCTGGACGATCCTGATGAGGATGACGAGGCCGGCGATGAGACCCCGAAACTTGCAAAGGGAAAGGGCGCGAAGACCAAGATCAGCTTCGGCCACGGCAGGCTGTTCCCGGAATACTTCGAGAACCGTCCCGGGCTCGGCGGACGCCGCACCTTGCGGATCGATTCCAAGCTCTTGGCCGAGGCGGAGAGCGAGGCGGGCGGCAGCAAGCAGAAGACGGCCGAAGAGCTGCGTCGAATCGTCGCCACCGTCGGTCGTCCCGGCGAGCCCGGCGAGCACATCCGCTGCGTCGTCTCGGTCGGCATGCTGACCGAAGGGTGGGACGCCAACAATGTCACCCACATTCTTGGCTTGCGTGCTTTCGGCAGCCAGTTGCTCTCGGAGCAGGTGGTTGGCCGGGGCCTGCGCCGGATGGACTACACGGTCGACCCCGAAACGGGTCTGCTCTCCGAAGAGTACGTCGACGTCTACGGCATCCCCTTCTCGGTCATCCCCTTCCGCGGCAACCCGGTCGACAGGCCGTTGCCCCAGCCGAGGCCGAAGCAGCACGTCCGCGCCCTGCCTGAGCGCACCGGCTACGAGATTCGCTTCCCGGTCGTCGAGGGCTACGCCTTTGCCCTGAAGCGCAATATCGTCCGGGCCGACATCAGGGCGATGGACATGCTGGAGATCGAGCCTGAGCGAGAGCCGACCGCCGTCTTCGTCAAACGTGGGGTACAGCGAAGGCCGGGCGGGGGCGCACGGACCCGGCCGTTTCGAACATCAGGACCGGGAGGAGTTCTACGCCTCCACCCACCTCAACCAGATAGCCTTCGAGATCGCGCGCCA
>JBBRVF010000446.1:0-1569 GCA_038247145.1 Solirubrobacterales bacterium
AACGTAAACATCCTCAGGCGAATCCTGGAGCGCGCCGGCTATTCCCGCCTGGTCGAGAGCACCGATCCGCTTCAGGCGGCCGCGCTCTTCACGGACACCCGGCCCGACCTCATCTGCCTCGATCTGCACATGCCGTGTCTCGACGGATTCGGGGTCCTCGAGCTCCTTGCACCGCTGATCCCTTCGACCACCTACCTCCCGATCCTGATGCTGACCGGCGATTCGAGGTCGGTCTCGAAGCAGCGTGCGCTTTCGCTAGGCGCCAAGGACTTCGTGACCAAGCCGTTCGATCTGGACGAGGTGCTTCTTCGTATCAGGAACCTGCTGATCCCTCGCTTCATGCACCTCGAATTGGCCGGATACAATGAAGTGCTCGAACGCCAGGTCCGTGAACGGACCCGCGACCTCGAGGACTCCCGCGTTGAAGTCCTGGAAAGGCTGGCCCGCGCCGCGGAGTTCCGCGACGACGCCACGGGACAGCACACTCGGCGAGTGGGACAATTGGCCGGTCAGCTGGCTCAGGCCGTGGGCGTGTCGAGTGCGGAGGTCGAGACGTTGAGTCGTGCCGCCCCCTTTCACGACATCGGAAAGATCGGCGTCCCCGACCACATCCTGCTGAAGCCTGGAAAGCTCAGCGCCGAAGAGTTCGAGCTGATGAAGCGCCATTCCTCGATCGGGGCGAAACTTCTATCCGGAGGCCACTCCGAGCTGATCCAGATGGCCGCGGAAATCGCCCACCACCACCACGAACGCTGGGACGGCTCAGGATATCCCGTGGGCCTCCGTGGGGACTCGATTCCTCTGCCAGCGAGGGTTGTGGCCCTGGCCGACGTATTCGACGCACTCTCGCACGATCGACCGTACCGGAAGGCATGGCCCCTGGCCGACGTGCTCGAGGAGATCCAGCGGCAGGCCGGCCACCACTTTGATCCCGACCTCGTCGCGGCGTTCATGCGGCTGCCACACTCAGACCTTGTATGAGCGCGTTTCAGGCATGCTGTTCACCCCTCGTGGTGGAGTGGTGAGGGGGCTGGTATCGTCCCGGGACCGACAGACAGAGGTTGTCATCAAGGGAAGCGGCGGACCATTGGAGTGTCGAGCGCGGTGGGGAAGAGAAGTACGTTTCTGGGTGACGTTGCCGCAACCAGCCTAGGATCCTCGCATCTGCAACACAGCGCGCAGTGCGGCCATGACCCTTCGAAAGTCCTCGTCTTCGGCAGGTGGAGATGCCGCGTCACTCGAATCCAGCCTTTGATTGATCGCGGCGGCGTCGTGCTTCAGAATGAGGCGGGCCGAGGGCAGCTTGATTTCATCGGACATGGTGGACCTTAGAGCAAAAGCTGCGCCCCGCCGACTCGGCCCTCGGTGAATACCCGGCTGCCCCGCGAGAAAGAATCCACCAGCGGAACGACTCGACCAGAACCACCACCCCAGGCAATTTCCCCCTTGGATGACTGATGTCGAACGTCCCGGGGGCCCAGCCGACACCGGCCTGATGCAGTATTGGTTTCGGTTTTTGTTCGGGCTCGCCGCGGTTGGATCGGGCTCTGGCGAGATCGGCTGGTTCAG
>JBBRVF010000447.1:0-1548 GCA_038247145.1 Solirubrobacterales bacterium
GAATAGAGCTGCGTGAAGAAGCCTCCCGGATCACCGAAAATGAACCCGGACTTGGCGGTGATCCCCAGGGTGAATTGGACCCCACCGCTGAGGGAACCCGGGGTGCCCCCGACCCGACCCAACGGGGCATACCACCGCGTGTCGAAGTCCATCTTCTGATAGTTGCCGGTTCCACCCAGCGGTCCACCGTTCTGTTCGATGCCCACCTGGACCATCGAGCCGGCGATCGGGAACGGGAGGCCGACCCGGGTCTCGCGGAGGAAGGAGAGCCCGATCGTCGACCGGGAGCAGGGAGCGCACTGGAAGCGTGACTGCAGATCGGCCGACCCCTCGGAGTACCGGATCCGCTGAAAACCGTACGACGCGAACAGCCGCGAGACACGGGAGCCGAGGAAGGGCAAGCCGAGCTGGATCGAGCCGCCCTCTTGCTGCTGCCGTCCGAGGTCCCCGATCACATAGCGCTGGCGCGAGTTGTACACGGTCAGCGTGCCGGAGAGGAGTCCTTCACGGATCGCCGGATCGGAATAGGAGAGCGAGAAGTCGTTGATATTGCGGCCGAACTGCCACTGCAGGCGACCCCGCTTCCCGCGCCCGAAGAGATTCGGCTCTTCGAGGCCGAGGAAGCCGCCGAGCCCGGTGCCCTGACCGACGGAGGCCCCGAAATTGATGTTGCCGGTCCGCTTCTCCTCGACGCGAAACGTGATGGTGACATCGACGCCGTTCGGGGAAAAATCCACATCCGGATTCGGCATCGGCTCGAAGTAGCCCAGGTTGGAGATGTTCTGGTACGAGCGCATCAAGGCATCGCGGCTGAAGAGCTGGCCCGGAAGGATCACGATCGCGGAGCGGATCACCCGCTCATGCGTGACGTCGTTTCCGACCACTTCAACCTTGGCGACCGTGGCCGGGGCGCCCTCGACGATCCGCCAGCGCAGATCAATCGCCTTGCTGCCGTCGGGGAGGCTCCGCTGGGCCTGCTCTGGTCTGACTTCGGCGGTGATGTAGCCGGCGTTGGAGTACGTCTCCTGGACCTTCGCCGTGATCTTCTCCCACTCGCTCCGGTTGAAGACCCCGCCGAGGAGTTGTCCGGTGCCCACCTGCCCCGGCTGGCCGAAGGGGAAGCCCTGGGACAGCTCGTCGAGGGAGAATCGCCGGTTGCCGGAGATCTCGAAGGCGCCGACAGTGTACACGTCGCCCTCTTCGACCGTGAGCTTCAGGGTGGCCTTCCCGTTGTCATACTCGTCGACGATCGTGTCGCCGACCACCTGGAAGTCGATCATGCCGCGATCGCCGTACCAGCGCGGCAGTCGCTCCCGCATGTCGAGTTCGAGTTCCCGCTCGTTGTAGTCGCCGGAGCGGAACCACCAGAACCCTTCGGGCTTGGTCGCCATCGCGCCCACCAGATCCTCGGCGGTCATGGCGGTGTTGCCTTCCACGTCCACCCGGGCGATGGCGACCCGATTCCCCTCGTCGATCGCGTAAGCGAGGGCGACGCCCCCGTCCTCGGTGCGTGTCTCCTTCATGCTGATTCTGGCCGTGTAGTAGCCC
>JBBRVF010000448.1:0-1542 GCA_038247145.1 Solirubrobacterales bacterium
AAGCCTGGTCGGGATCGTCTACACCACGATGCCGATGCTGCACGATCGCTTCAGTGAGGATTCGCCACCAGGACAAGTGGTAGAGGGAAACCTTCCGGAGCTTCCTCTTGTCGACCGAAACCGGGCTCTGATCTGGTGATGCCACGATTTCGTTCGAGATAGTGAGGACCGCGTCGAACTCATTGTCGCGGGCCCAATCGAGATACCGGGAGACTTGATCGTCCTTGAGGGAAGAAGCGCCTGTCTTCACCTCGACCAAGCAGCGCCACTCCGTGCTTCCACGCTTGATGATAATCGCGCCATCGGGGATGCACCGCTTGTTCTCGCGATCGCGAAGTTGAATTTCCGTGTAGGTCCTGACCTGACCTTTGGGAGCCTTAAGTTTCTTAGTGATCGCATACGCGAACTCTGGGACTGCGTGCATCACGGCCAGAAGTGACGAAGTAGCTCTCTGCTCCTTTTCCTCTTGATTGCGCAGGCCAACGGTCGGCAATAGCCTTGCGGCCTGCCAGTCATCCTGACCGTCTCCCCGGTTCGAGCCCACGTCGAAAGCGTACCCCAGCCCATCGGCGTAAGGACTGCCCGGGTCCGGAGGACGACCCATGACCATGTTGAAGTGGGGCGACACACAGCCCGTGCTCGCCTGGTCAGCTCAGGGTCGGGTCTGGCGGTGAGCCATGTGAACTTGGGACGACGTGGCTCCTTCCGGCCGTTCGATCGGGTCTGGCCACGATCTGGTTTATGCGTACGTTTTTATGTACAGTCCCTTTATGGAAACGATCCCGCTCAGTGACGTTCGCAAGACTCTTTCCTCGCTCGTTGAGCAGGTCGAGACCACTCACGAGCGGGTAACTGTCACGCGCAACGGCCGACCGGCTGCCGTTCTGATCAGCCCCGAAGACCTCGAAGCACTTGAGGAGACTCTCGACGTGCTCTCGGACCTCGAGGCCATGAAGCGCCTGCGCGAGGGTGAAGCCGCCGTCGCCGCCGGAGACGTCATCGACGAAGCGGAGCTACGAGAGATCGTGAACCGGCAGGCCGGCTGAGCTTGCCCGGCGAGAGATCGCGCTACCGGCTTCAAGTTGCCCGACCGGCGGCAAGATCGATCCGAGAGGAACTTCCCGAGGCGGTCGCTGCCGCGGTCCTCGAGCTACTCACCGGCGACCTGCTGACCCACCCTCGGCGAGTTGGAAAGCCCCTACAGCGCGAGCTTGCCGGTCGCTGGGCCGCGCGTCGCGGTAGCTACCGCGTCCTTTTCACGATCGATGACGAAGCCGGAGTGGTCACCGTTCTTGCCGTAGAACACCGCCGCCACGTGTATCACCGTCGGTAGGTCAGGCGGGAAGGGGGGTGCCGCCGACGACGTTTCGGGTCGAGGAGGCGGTACCCCCTTTCCCGTTCGTCTCAGGCTCTGGTGAAGCGGCGTCCTGCGGTGGGCGAGATCTCTTCGTCGACCAGAACCTCGTCCGACTCACCCTTCAGGGCGGCTTCTTTCTCCATCGCGGCGATCTTCTCGGGAGTGAGGTCGCCGGCGTTTTCTTC
>JBBRVF010000449.1:0-1542 GCA_038247145.1 Solirubrobacterales bacterium
AAAAGGCCGACCTCGAAAGCGGTGGATTCGGTCCGGCACCGAAGTTCCCACCCGCATCGGTACTCGACTTCCTGCTGGCCCGCGGGGAAACCGGCCCGGTCGAAGTCACCCTCGACCGGATGGCCGCCGGCGGCATCTACGACCAGGTCGGGGGCGGCTTTTCGCGCTACTCGGTGGACGAGGTCTGGCTGGTTCCCCACTTCGAGAAGATGCTCTACGACAACGCCCTGCTGGCGCGGACCTACCTCCACGGCTGGCAGGAACTCGGTCACGAGCGCTACCGCAGGATCACGGTCGAGACGCTCGACTGGGCGCTGGGCGAGATGCGGGACCCCGAAGGCGGCTTCTACGCGTCCCTGGACGCCGACTCCGAGGGTGTCGAGGGCCTGTTCTACACCTGGACCGGCGCCGAAATGGAGGTAGTTCTGGGTGAACGGGCGGCTGCGACGATGGAGGCCTTCGGGGCCAGTCAAGAGGGCAACTTCGAGGGTCGAAACGTGCTCCACATCCCGGGCGGAGTCCCGCCGGACACCCTCGGCAGCGAGCTGGAGGCGGCCAGAACTGCCTTGCTCGAGGCCCGCGCCGAGCGGATCCGGCCCGACCTCGACGACAAGGTCCTCTGCGCCTGGAACGCGCTGATGATCTCGGCTCTGGCCGAAGCGGGAGCCGTGCTGGAGAGGCGCGACTACCTTGAAGCCGCCAGGCATTGCGCCGACTTCATCTGGAACCGGATGCGCGACGGTCAGGGCACACTTCTCCGGAGCTGGCGCCGCGGCGAGGCCCGGCTGAACGCCTACCTGGAGGACCATGCGTTCCTGCTCGAAGCTCTGCTCACCCTTTACGAAGCCGACTTCGACCCTGTGATCTACAACCGGGCGGTGGCCGTGGCCGAGACGATGATCGATCGCTTCGCCGACCCCGATCGCGGCGGCTTCTTCTCGACCTCTCATGACCACGAAGAGCTGATCGCCCGGCGCAAGGACATCGGCGACCATCCGATTCCCTCAGGCAGCTCCTCGGCGGCCCTGGGACTGCTCAGGCTCGCCGGACTGACCGGGGAGTCACGCTACCGCAGGCATGCGATCGGGGTGCTCAAGCTGCTGGCTCCGGCGACGGCAAGGCAGCCCGACGCCTTCGGTCATCTGCTGCAGGCATTCGACCTCGCGCTCGATCCAGACGGCGAAGTCGCCGTTGTGTGGCCGGCAGATGTCGGGGCCGGATCCGGCGAGGAGCTGCTCAGAGCCTTCCGCGCCCGCTACCGACCGCGTGCGGTACTGGCCGGAGGACCCGAAGGCAGCAGCAAACCCGCCCTGCTCAAGGATCGCCGGGCGAGCGGCGATCGTGCGGCGGCCTACTTCTGCCGGAACTTCACCTGCCTCAGTCCGGTGGAAGACCCGGCGGCGCTGGCTTCCCAGCTCGATGGCGAGCCGGGCCGCAGCTGAACCGGCAGATCCGGATCAGAGCACCGGGAGGAAAGTCTCGATCTCGTAGGGAGTGACCTGTACGCGGTAGTTGTCCCATTCCTGGCGCTTGAGCTCGATG
>JBBRVF010000450.1:0-1541 GCA_038247145.1 Solirubrobacterales bacterium
GGTCATAGCCCGAATCCTCCAGCGCACGAAAGAAGGTGAAAGTGCCCGTAATGTCATCATCAGTCACCACTAAAGGCACATTTAACTTCTCGTGAACGTAACCACGAATCTCGCCGAGTTCTCGTTCTATTCGACCACGACCGGCATGTACTCCTCGCCGTGCCACGAACATAACCACTCTCTGCCGAACATCCTGATGGGTCAGCGGATGGCGGACTTGCGCGCTGGCCATTGAGCGCCTGTCACTGATCGCAACGCAAAAAAAGGGCGGCTCCCTGTGGAGAGCCGCCCGTTTCCTTGGTCATTCGGCTCGGCCTACTTCAAGAGCGCGTCGTAGATCCAGGTGCGGTTTTTCTTCTGGTACTCGCCGAGAAGGGCGCGGTCCTGAATCATCCAGACCATGAAGAGGTCGTTCTTCGGATCGTACCACCACTCGGTGCCGGCGATGCCGTTCCACGAGAAGGTGCCATTGCCCGGACGCTGTTTCGTGTCGTCGATCACGAGCGACATGCCGAGGCCAAAGCCCATGCCCGGTCCCGGGAAGAACAATCCCTTGCTGCGGATGTCCGGCGAGGTCTGGTCGATTAGCATTACGTCGAGCATTTCCGGCTTCAGGATCTGCACGCCCTTGTAGGTGCCGTGATTGGCCAGCATCAGGACGAAGCGGAGATAGTCTTCCGCCGTCGAGGAGATACCACCGCCGCCCGAGAAGAACGTCTTCGGCGCTGCGTAATCGTAGTACAGAGGATCCTGCTTCTGCGACTGGGCGAAGCGACCGGCCTTGTCCGCCGACTGCACGAAGCCGGTGTCAGTCATGCCGAGACGGCCGGTGACACGCTCGCGAATCGCGACTTCCAGCGACTGGCCGGTGATCTTCTCGATCACACCGCCCAGCACGTCGAGACCCTGGCTGTAGTTCCAGGCTGTGCCCGGCTCGGCGATCATCGGCAGCTTGGAGACAATCTGCTCGGACCAGTTCTTGGCCGAGAGATCCGTGCGGCCTTCGCCACCGGTGACCCATGCTTTCGAGATCGGCTGGGTCGGCTGGATGAAGGAGTAGATGATGCCGGAGGTGTGACTCATCAGCTGACGGATCAGCATTGGCTTGGTCGACGGGACCGGGTCGCCGTCTTTCTGCCAGACCGTGATGTTGGCGAAGGCCGGCAGGTATTTCGAGACCGGCGCGTCGAGGTCGAGCTTGCCTTCCTGCACCAGCGTCATCGCCGTAACGGCGACGATCGGCTTGGTCATCGAGAAGACGCGGAAGATGGTTTCGTCGGAGGTCGGGGTTGTCTGGCCGGGACCCTGCACACCGAAGCCGTGCTGGTAGGCTACCTGACCGTGACGGCCGACCAGCAGGTAAGCGCCGGGCAGCTTGCCGGAGGCGACATCGGCATCGACCGCGGTGGTGATCGCGGCGAGTTTGGCCGGATCGAAGCCGAGCGCCTGCGCATCGCCCATGACGAGCGAGGAAGTCGACGGATCAACGCTGGTCGGCGTCGACTGGCACGCGGCCGCGAGCATCAATGCCGCACTTGCGA
>JBBRVF010000451.1:0-1535 GCA_038247145.1 Solirubrobacterales bacterium
GAACCCGAGCATGATGGCGCCGAACGGCGCACTGGCGGGGATGCCTGCCGTGTTGAGGTTCACGGTCGTGCCCACCAAGCCCCGGCTCGACCTTTACCGGCTGGTCAGGAGCAGGCTGCCCAGGAACCGGAACCTGCGAGGTGACGTTGCTTGACGCCGCAACGGTGAGCGCTACTTTCCAGGCCGCAAGACTCAGCTCGCTGAAGATCTCACCGAAGTCCAAGTCGGCAAAGCCCGGCCGGAAGGTCACTTTCAAGGTCCGGGTCAAAAACACCGGTCTGGGTATCGCCAGGAACCTCAAGGTCTGCGCCAAAGCGCCGAAGAAGCTGGTCAAGCCCGTCAGGTGCGCCAAGGCCGGCAGCCTCGCGCCCGGCAAGACCAGGACCGTGAAGATCAGGGCGAAGGTAAAGCGGAGTGCGAAGAAGGGCAAGAAGGCCAGGCTAACCTTCACAGCAACCGCCACCGGGGTCAGCAAGAAGACGGGCCGTGCTTCGCTCAGGGTGAAGTAACGCGACCGCGCTACGCGGCCGTCGTCGTTTCGGCCGCTGCCGACCGCCAGCGTCGTCCCGATGAACTCGACCCTCGGCATCGATCTCAGCGCCGACCCCGCGAAGACGGCCGCCTGTTCGATCGCCTGGGAGGAGGGCCGGCCGGGCCGGGTCGACCGGCTGCTGGTCGGATCCGATGCCGGAACCCCGCTTGGCAACGACGAACTCATCGCGATGATCCGCGAGGCCGACCTCAGCGGGATCGACGCTCCTTTCGGCTGGCCGGTGCGCTTCGTCGAGGCGGTCCGGACCTGGGGCGAATTGAAGGGCTGGAAGGCGGGCACCGACGTGACCGAGCTCCGTTACCGGGTGACCGACCTGCGCGTCCCCGGCCCGCGCCGGCCCCTCAGTGTGTCCACCGACCTGATCGGCGTGACGGCGATGCGCTGCGCTGCGATTCTCGACGCTCTCGGCTCGGAGGTCGACCGCTCCGGGCTGACCGGAACGGCGATCGAGATCTACCCGGCGGCTGCGCTCAGGCGCTGGGGGCTGAGGTCGACCGGCTACAAGGGCAGCGTGCGATCTGGAGTTCGCAGGCGTTTGGTCGCCGACCTGCGCGTCGGGCTTGAGGGGATCTGCGAGATCGACGAGGCCCAGTTGGCACTCTGCGTGGCGAGCGACGATGCCTTCGACTCGCTTGTGGCGTCACTGGCTGTGCGTGCGCGGATGCTGGGCTTCACCGGAATGCCCGAAGGGCCGGATGAGATCCGGCTCGCCCGAATCGAAGGCTGGATCCACGTGCCCGACTGCGAGCTGTCGGCCCTCGTCAGTTGAGCGCTTGCTTTCAGCAGTAGGCGCGCCCTTGCGCATCAGCGCGGATGGCTCTACTCTTCCTGATCCGGTGTTGCCCTGCCTGACCGGCCCCGGACCAAGATGCCAAGCCGCCCAAGTCAAAAGCCCTCGAAGCTGCCCGGACTCCTTGTCGGACTGTCTGCGCTCGTGGTGCTGACCCTGCCGGCGCCGGCGTCTGCCCTGACTCTCCCCGCC
>JBBRVF010000452.1:0-1526 GCA_038247145.1 Solirubrobacterales bacterium
AGAACCGTGAGGACTGGCGCCGGATTTCTGTCTTCCACGGGCTGGTCGAAGCCAGGGTCTCCGGCAAAGGTCCGGACGGCTACCGTGAGGCAATCGGCCTGGTCGCCCGACGGCTCGGAACCACGGGTGGCTGAACCGCCTCTCGCGGCAGAGGATTGCTCGAGGCCGGGACGCCTCGAGGCGGCTGTTGTCGGCAGCGAAGTCGATGCGCTGCTGGTATCCGACCTGAGCAACGTCGAGTACCTGACCGGCTTCACCGGAACAAACGGGGCCTGTCTGGTCGGCGATGGAATCCGGACCTTCTTCACCGACTTCCGCTATTCGGATCGGGCCGCGGCCGAAATCGACGGCTGGAACGTCGAGATCGTAAGCGATGAGTGGCTGGTCGGGCTGGCCGGGCTTATCTCGGAAGCGGTCGCCGGCGGCACGGTCGGACTCGAGGACGACCACATGACCGTCCGCACCGCGCGCAAGCTGGGGGAGAAACTGGGCGGCGGAGCCTCGCTGGTTGACTGCGGGGGACTGGTCGAGAGGCTGCGGCGATGCAAGGACGAGAACGAGATCGCGGCAATCGCGGCCGCCGCCGAGCTGACCGATTCGATCTACGGCGAGCTGTTCGAAGCCGGGCTGGCCGGCCGAACTGAGGCCGATATCGCCGGCTGGGTGATGGCAAGGATGCGCGAGCAGGGTGCCGAGCCGTCTTTCCCGCCGATTGTTGCCGCAGGCCCGAACGGAGCCTCGCCCCACGCCGAGCCCGGTCCACGACCGGTCGGTCGCGGTGAGCTGGTGGTCCTTGACATGGGCTCGAAGCTCGATGGCTACTGCTCTGACTGCACCCGGACTGTCACCACCGGGGAGATCGCCGAAGGGGCCGCCGAGATCTACGAGGTGACGCTGCGGGCCAACGAACTCGCCCTGGAGGCGGTTGCCGCGGGGCACGAGGCGGCCGGTATCGACGCGGTCGCCCGCGATCTGATCAAGCAGGCCGGCTACGGCGAGAACTTCGGCCACGGACTCGGCCATGGTGTCGGCATGGAGGTCCACGAAGCGCCCCGGCTCGGACCGCGTTCCGACGACACGCTGATCGAGGGAGACGTGGTCACGGTGGAGCCGGGGATCTACCTCTCCGGGCGCTACGGAGTCAGGATCGAAGACCTGGTCGTGGTCGGTCCTGACGGGGTCAGTTGCAACCTCAGCTCGCAGCCGAAGACCCTGCTCTTCGTTGACTGACCCTTCTCGCCGGGATTGTGTATTATGTGATAACCGTCACACAGGAGGCCCGGTAAGCCGGACTCCGGAGTGGCAGGAATATGGGTAGGACTCCGAACCTCGATGGCGAGGGATTTTTCAGGAGAGAGGGTAAGTGCGAAAGGACCGGTCTGAGGGGGCCGGTCTTTTCATTGCACCGAGCGCACGCCAACACGCAGGCGGCACAACCGTTCTGGCCAACATCGTGTCCGGTAGGCCGGTGCGGATCGCTTCCAGAACCGTTTCATGAGGCTCCGGCCGGGACTGGCGACGATGCA
>JBBRVF010000453.1:0-1520 GCA_038247145.1 Solirubrobacterales bacterium
AGACTGGCCTGACTGATGACCGAATCGAGTACGGGGTCGACCGCTTCCCTTTCATCCCTCGCCGAGCGCCTGGTCGCGGGTGACAAGCGCGCCCTGGCCAGGGCGATCACGCTGATCGAGTCCGACGATCCGGCCGGCTGGGATCTGGTCCGCGAAGTTTTCCCGCTGACCGGTAAAGCCCGCATCGTCGGTTTCACCGGTCCGCCCGGAGTCGGCAAGAGCACTCTGATCGGAGCTCTCACCAAGGAGCTCCGGAAAGAGGAACGCCAGGTCGCTGTGCTCTCGATCGACCCCTCGAGCCCGTTTACCCAGGGCGCCCTGCTCGGGGACCGGATCCGGCTGAGCGACCACTTCCTCGACAAGGGCGTATTCATTCGCTCGATGGCGTCGCGTGGCGCGCTGGGAGGTCTCTCCGAGGCGGCGCTTCAGACCGCTCTCGTCATGGATGCCTCCGGCAAGGACGACGTGCTGGTCGAGACGGTCGGTGTCGGCCAGGGTGAGATCGACATCGTCGACCACGCCGATACCATCGTGCTCGCACTTATGCCGGGATCCGGCGACTCGATTCAGGCCCTGAAGGCCGGGGTGATGGAGATTCCCGACGTAATCGTCGTCAACAAGGCGGACCACCCGATGACCGATACGATGATCCGCGAGGTCCGCGGCGCGCTCTCGCTGGCCCATCAGGCCGGCGACTGGCGGGTACCGATCCTGAGGACCGAAGCGGCCAGGGGAGAGGGCATCGAGGAGCTGGCGGCGAAAGTGGCCGAGCACCGCGCCTTCATCGAGAACGCCGGCACGCTGGCCGAGCGCCGGGCCCGCAACCTCCGCAGCGAGGTGCTCGGAATCGCCACGGCCAGGCTCCGGCGCCGCCTCGAGGCTGCGATCGGCGATGATCCGAAGGTGGCCTCGCTTCTCGAACGGGTGGTGAGTCGTGAACTGGACCCCGCCTCGGCGGCGGCGGAACTACTGGAAGGAGAGCTGGATGTCTGAAACTGAACCTGAGGGCGAGACCTCGAAAGCCGCTTCAACCCAGCCCGGCGTCGAGGACGTCAAGGCCTGGGAGGGCTATCAGCTCGACGAGATCTCGGGCCAGGGTGTGGCCAAGGTCGAAGGACTGTTCGTCGACAAGGAGACCGGCGAGCCGGCCTGGGTGCTGGCCAAGCTCGGCCGCTTCGGCAAGACAGTCCCGGTTTCGGTGCGCGAATGCGCTGCGGCCGCCGGCCGGGTCTGGGTGCCGCACGAGCGCGAGGTGATCCGCAACGCGCCCGCGGTCGACCCGGCGATGCCGCTCAACCGCGAGCAGGAGCTGCAGGTGCTCGAGTACTACGGCATCCCAGAGACGGTCGGCCGCGCCGCCGAGATCGCCGACCGCCCTGAGGGCAGTACTACGGCCGAAGCACCCGCCTGAAGTAGCCGCGCGCCCGGACTCAGCAGCCGAGGGCGCGGGCGATGACCATCTGCTGGACCTCGTCGGTTCCTTCGCCGATGGTCAGGATTTTGGCGTCGCGGTAGAAGCG
>JBBRVF010000454.1:0-1517 GCA_038247145.1 Solirubrobacterales bacterium
CTTGGCCGGTGCCGGCCCGAGGGGCCGGTGGTTGTCAGTTATCGGTGGGGAGTTCCGGTGGCCGTCCATGGGGAGATCCAGTGGCCACCGGTGGGGATCTTCGGCGGCCGCCTATGGGGAGGATCTCATGGCCGCTGTCACCACACCAGTTCTTCGTCTTCGGCCTCGGCCCGGTCCGCATGGATCTCAGAAAGTGCGTCTTCCAATGCTTCCTTCTGCTCCCGATGCTCCCCGATCCGTTCTGAGACCAGCTCGGGCTCTACCCCTTCCTCCAGCGCGATGATCTGGGCCTGGATCTTGCGTTCGAGCTCGTCGACCTGCTGCGGATACGGGTTCCGGCCAACTTGCCGTCGCGACGCTTGCTGCGTGCCTCGGCCTTCAGCTGCTTGGCCAGCCTCTCGACTCGCATCGGACCAAAGATCCGCTGCTGAAAGACGACGAGACCCGATCCAGCTCCGGTGCGGACCCCTACGCCGACACCGGTGGATGTCGCCCAGAGGTTCCATATGACCGAGGGGTCAAGGCTCGCGTCCTTGAAGCCGGGACCGTAGTGCGGTCCCCGTCCACTTGGCCCCTGAACGGCCAGCCACAACGATGCGACCGGCAGGATTCGAAGCTGCGACCTCGTGGCGGCTGGATTCGGCCCATGACCGACTGTCGATGCTCAAGCTCCCCGTCACCCAGTCCCACCCCGCAGGAAATTACTCCCCTGCTTGTCCATCTCGACCTTATGGAGCCTGATCTTCGTGAGACCGAAGAGGCCTGGGCAGGCTCCTGGTTCGACGGGCGTTCGCATTGGTGTATTCGGCCGATCGTCGAAGCCCTCGAACTTTGCCACTACCCTTGAGTAGTGCGGTTCTTTACATACGCAGGGATCCTCTGCCCTTTGGTTGCGGTAACGCTGATGTTCGGACCGGTCGGGTGCGGGGGTGATCCGGAGCAGGAAGTGCCTTCTTACGCGGGAGATCCGGTAACAGTGACGGGAATGAAGCTTCCGGCCAGGGTCGAAGGGGAAAACGTCTCCCTCGGAATCGACGGTGGTTTCTCGCCGCGCTTCTGGCCCGGGGTCAACCTGGGAACGACGCTACCGGGCACCTTTCCGGGAGAGGTGGCGCCCGCCAGGGAGGACTACGATCGCTGGCTGGTCGAGATGGGCGAACTCGGCGTGCAGCTGCTGCGGATCTACACGATCCTGCCGCCGCGATTCTACGATGCGTTCGCCGAATACAACCTGTCGAACCCGCAGGAGCCGATCCACCTTCTCCACGGGGCCTGGATTCCGGAAGAGGAATTCCTCAAGGAACGTGATGCCTTCGCGGTGCTCGATGAATGGAAGTCGGAGCTGACCGATGCCGTCAACGTAGTGCACGGTGACGCTGACATTCCCGAGAGGCCGGGACACGCTTCAGGCAGCTATCGGACTGACATTTCGAGGTGGCTGCTCGGCTGGTCAGTCGGAGTCGAGTGGGACCCGGCTGCGACGATCGCGAGCAACCGGAAGAACGCCCGGATGGAGC
>JBBRVF010000455.1:0-1505 GCA_038247145.1 Solirubrobacterales bacterium
CCCGGCCAGCACGCGGTAGCTCATCGGCGGATAAGCAAACAGGACCCGATTGAGCGAGCCCCGGTCGATCTCGGTCCTCGACAGCTTCAGGGTCGCATCGAATGCCTTCTCTCCGTCCTTCTCGCTTTCGATATGGACCGGGATCGATGCCCCAGGCACTCCGAAAGTGAGTTCGTAGGTGTGGTCCATGTCCATCAGCGGGGAGACGTGCATCGCTTTGTCGCGGCGCGAGGATACAAGCGAGCCGTCGCCGGGCCCGCCGTCGATCACATAGCTGTGCCGGTCGCCCCAGGGAGTATTCGTGACTTCGGCGAGCACCGCCTCGAGCCGATCCCCGGCGGAGTCGAAGCAGTAGTAGAAGCTCACCGGATTCTCGAGCAGTCCGAAGAACCTGAGGTTGCTCAGCATGCGGATCGGACCGGTCGGCCGACTCCCGGTCTGGGCAGCTACCCGATCGCGGACGCACTGATCGAGAGGAAGGTTCGAGTCGCCGAAGAAGTCGGCTCTGCGGAAACTGGCCGGAGTGCGCGGACGCCTGGACCAGAGCGGGTGGATCGACATCACCTCGGAGACTTCGGCCAGATCGAGGTAGACCATGAATACCCGATAGGAAAACTCGCGTTCGACCTCGCTGAAGCGGCGGTGCCGGACCTCGCCCTCGTAGATCGCGCTGCTCAGACCCATTCGCTCGGAACCTCGCGTCCTCGTCCCGTTCCGCCCTCTTCGATTCGGACCTCAACCGCCCTTGCTGCGCGGATGCCGCTGAAGGCGCCGTCCTCGTGGAAGCCGTTTCGCCAGTAGGCACCGCAGAAATGGGTCCGCCTCACCCCGCTGATCTCCCCCCAGCGATCCTGGGCGGCCACGGTCTCGGGCGTGAACACGGGGTGCTCGTAGGTGAACTCGGCGAGGACCGAGTCCGGGTCGATCAGATCTTCCATGTTGAGGCTGACGAAGAAGCGCCGACGGCAGTCGAGGGTCTGAAGACGGTTCATGTCGTAGGTGAGCGTAGCCCGGCCGGACTCGCCGGGTGTACGGCGGTAGTTCCAGCAGGCCCAGGAAGCGCGGCGCCGCGGCATGACCGTTTCGTCGGTGTGGAGCAGCGTGTGATTCGGCTGGTAGGCGATCGAGCCCAAAAGCTCCCGCTCGGACTCGCTCGGATCGGCCAGCATTCGAAGGGCCTGATCGGAGTGGGTGGCGATGATGACCTCATCGAATCGCTCAGGTCCGCCACCTCTGGGTATGACCTCGACATGGTCCTCGAAGCGGGTCACCCGGTTGATCGGGGTCGCGGTCCTGAGCCGGTCGCGTATCGGCGCTGTCAGAGCCTCGACGTACTGCCAGGATCCGCCTTCAATCGTGCGCCAGTCGGGTCGGCCGCGCAGTGAAAGCAACCCGTGGTTATCCAGGAAACGGGCGAGGAAACCGACCGGGAAGCTGGACATCTGGTCCGGGTCGGCCGACCAGACCGAGGCGACCAGCGGAACCACCACGCGTTCCTTCAACTC
>JBBRVF010000456.1:0-1504 GCA_038247145.1 Solirubrobacterales bacterium
GGGATCCGACCCTGCTCCGGCAGGTCCTGATCGGGCTGGTCACCAACGCGATCAAGAACACCCCGGTGCCCGGCCGGATCACGGTTCGCGGCCGCCGAATCGGTGAGAACGAGATGCTGCTCGAGGTGATCGACACCGGGACCGGCATCCCCCAGGCGGAGATCGACCGGGTCTTCGAACGCTTCTACCGCCGGTCCGAATCCCGCCGCCAGGAAGGCTTCGGACTGGGGCTGGCGATCGCCCGGCGAATGGCCGACGTGATGGGCGGCGAGATGGGAGCCCACTCGATCGAGGGCGAGGGCAGTACCTTTTGGGTGCGCCTCCCTCTGATCCAACAGGCAGAGACCCCGATCGCATGAACTCGAACAGCCGCATGAACCCCAGCCACAGCTTGACCGCCACTTGAGCAATCCCGCCACAAAAATCCTGATCGCAGATGACGAACCCTCGGTGAGGGATTCGGTCGGCTACGCGCTCGACCAGGAAGGATTCGACGTCACCCCGGCCGTCGATGGCACCGACGCTGAAGAAAAGCTGGTCGGCGACTTCGACTACGACCTGCTGATCCTCGACATCATGATGCCGGGCAGAAGCGGCCTCGACATTTGCCGCGAGGTCCGTTCCCGCTCGGCCGTGCCGATCATCATCCTCACCGCCAAGGACGCGGAGGTGGACAAGGTGGTCGGCCTTGAAGTCGGCGCCGATGACTACGTGACCAAGCCCTTCTCTGTCCGCGAGCTTCTTGGCCGGGTCCGGGCCCAGCTCCGCCGCCGCGAGCTCGACCGCTCCCCGGTGCCCGAAGCCTCCCGGATCGCCGCCGGCCCGGTGACCATCGACCTGGCCCGCCACGTGGTCACGGTTCGCGGCCGAACGGTCAGCCTGACCCGCTCCGAATTCCAGTTGCTGCGTCTGCTCGCCGCCCGCCCGGGCGAGGTCTTCAAGCGTTCCCAGATCATGGAGGAGCTGTGGCAGACCGAGTTCGACGGAGACGAGCGCGCCTGCGACGTCCACATCTCGAACCTCCGCCAGAAGGTCGAGACCGACCCCCAGCGACCCGAACTCATCCTCACCGTGCGCGGCATCGGCTACAAGTTCGACGATTCCTGACCGGCAGCACTGTCGTACCTGGCGCCAGACGCTCCGGCGCCGGCTCTAGGCTGGCTTTCGTGAGGGCGGAATGACAGCAGTCGAGGATCTCGAGCTGCCGGAGCTCGACCTGAGCGATCCGGAGCTCAAGGGCGGGCGATGGCAGGAGACCATGAACGGTCTGCTGGCCGAGGGCCACTGGCTGGCCCGTGGCCCGCTGGCTACGGTGATCCTCGATCGCGAGGCGGGCGAGTATTTCCTTCGCAGCCGCTCGGCGGCCTTCCCCGGCCTGCTGCTGGCGGAAATGTTCGGGGTCTCTGACGGTCCTCTGTTCGAGCAGATGACCCGCAACATCATCAACGCCGAGGGTGATACCCACCGCCGCCTGCGGGGGTTGGTCAACCCGTCGCTCTCGCCA